>NZ_JAIXMK010000085.1:0-6270 GCF_020328095.1 Streptomyces sichuanensis | reverse complement strand
GGCTGCCGAGGCCCCGGAGGCCGCTGCGGCCGTCGTGGAGCCGGTTGCCGAGGAGCCCGCCGTCGAGGAGGCCCCGGTCGCCGAGGCCGCTCCCGCCCGTACGCGTCGTCGTGCCACGCGTCGTGCGTCGGCTCCGGCGGGTGCGCCGCAGGCCGCCGAGAGTGCTCCCGAGGTCGTGGAGACCCCGGCCGCTGCCGAGGCCCCCGAGGTCCTGGCGGAGGAGGCTCCGGTCGCCGAGGCCGCCCCGGCCCGTCCGCGTCGCCGCGCCACCCGTCGTGCGTCGGCCCCCGCCGGCGCGCCGCAGGCCGCCGAGACGGTCGAGCCGGCCGTCGAGGCCGCTCCGGCCGTTGCGGAGCCGGCCGAGGAGGCGCCCGTCGCCGAGGCCGCTCCGGCCCGTACGCGTCGTCGTGCCACCCGCAAGGCGTCCGCCCCCGCCGGTGCTCCGCAGGCTGCCGAGGCCCCCGAGGCCGCTGCGGCCGCCGAGGAGCCCGTGACCGAGGAGCCCGCCGTCGAGGAGGCCCCGGTCGCCGAGGCCGCTCCGGCCGTTGCGGAGCCGGCCGAGGAGGCGCCCGTCGCCGAGGCCGCTCCGGCCGTTGCGGAGCCGGCCGAGGAGGCGCCCGTCGCCGAGGCCGCTCCCGCCCGTACGCGTCGCCGCGCCACGCGCCGTGCGTCGGCCCCCGCCGGTGCGCCGCAGGGCGCCGAGGTCGCCGAGCCCGCCGCCGAGCAGGCCGAGCCCGCCGCCGAGCCGGTGCGCGCCCGCCGTACGCGTCGTCGTGCCGCGGAGCCCGTCGCCGAGGCCGTGGAGCAGGCCCCCGCCGCCAAGGCGGAGGAGGCCCCCGCCCGTGGCCGCCGCCGGGCCGTGCGCCCGCCGACCGCCGTGTTCCAGGCGCCCGTGTTCACCGAGCCGATGTTCCAGACGCCGGAGACGGCCGCTGCCGCCGCCGCTGCCGCCGCCGAGGAGGCGCGCGAGGAGGAGCCGGAGCAGGAGCCCGTCGCCGAGGCCGCGCAGCCCGCTGCCGGTGGCCGTCGCCGCCGCCGTCGCCGGGGCGAGGCCGCCGAGGCCGTCGAGACCGCCCCCGTGGTGGAGGAGGCCGAGGAGGAGCCGGAGGCCGCCGAGGAGCCCGGCGCCTACGAGGCCGCCGAGGAGGAGGACGAGCAGGGCGAGCGTCCCTCGCGCCGTCGCCGCCGCGGTGGCCGTCGCCGCCGTCGTGGTGAGGCCGCCGAGGCCGAGGGCGTCGAGGAGGAGGCCGAGGAGGCCGCCGCCGAGCCCGAGGCCGTCGAGGAGGAGGCCGAGGAGGAAGAGGAGGCCGGTGCCTTCGCTTCCGCCGGCAGCCGCCGTCGCCGCCGTCGCCGTCGCCGCAGCGGCGAGGCGCTGGAGACCGAGCCGGGTGCGGACGAGCCCGAGCGCACCGTCGTCAAGGTCCGCGAGCCCCGTGAGCGCGCCGCGCGCACCGAGGGCGGCACGGGCTTCGACGAGGTGCAGTCCATCAAGGGCTCGACCCGCATGGAGGCCAAGAAGCAGCGCCGCCGCGAGGGCCGCGAGCAGGGCCGCCGCCGGGTGCCGATCATCACCGAGGCCGAGTTCCTGGCCCGCCGCGAGGCCGTCGAGCGCGTGATGGTCGTCCGCCAGAACGGCGACCGCACCCAGATCGGCGTGCTGGAGGACAACGTCCTCGTCGAGCACTTCGTCAACAAGGAGCAGGCCACCAGCTACGTCGGCAACGTCTACCTGGGCAAGGTCCAGAACGTCCTGCCGTCGATGGAGGCCGCGTTCGTCGACATCGGCAAGGGCCGCAACGCCGTCCTGTACGCCGGCGAGGTCAACTTCGAGGCGCTCGGCATGGGCAACGGCCCGCGCCGCATCGAGACCGCGCTGAAGTCCGGCCAGTCCGTGCTCGTGCAGGTCACCAAGGACCCGATCGGTCACAAGGGCGCCCGCCTGACCAGCCAGGTCTCGCTGCCCGGCCGCTACCTGGTCTACGTGCCCGAGGGTTCGATGACCGGCATCAGCCGCAAGCTGCCCGACACCGAGCGCGCGCGTCTGAAGCAGATCCTCAAGAAGATCGTCCCCGAGGACGCGGGCGTCATCGTGCGCACCGCCGCCGAGGGTGCGAGCGAGGACGAGCTGCGCCGTGACGTGGAGCGCCTGCAGGCGCAGTGGGAAGAGATCCAGAAGAAGTCGAAGCAGATCTCGACGAGCTCGCCGAGCCTGCTGTACGGCGAGCCGGACATGACCGTCCGCGTCGTGCGCGACATCTTCAACGAGGACTTCTCGAAGGTCATCGTCAGCGGTGACGGCGCCTGGGAGACCATCCACGGCTACGTCTCGCACGTCGCGCCCGACCTGGCCGACCGGCTGCAGAAGTGGACGTCGGACGTCGACGTCTTCGCCACGTACCGGATCGACGAGCAGCTGATGAAGGCGCTGGACCGCAAGGTCTGGCTGCCGAGCGGCGGTTCGCTCGTCATCGACCGGACCGAGGCGATGGTCGTCGTCGACGTCAACACCGGCAAGTTCACCGGCCAGGGCGGCAACCTGGAGGAGACGGTCACCAGGAACAACCTGGAGGCGGCCGAGGAGATCGTGCGCCAGCTGCGGCTGCGCGACCTCGGCGGCATCATCGTGATCGACTTCATCGACATGGTGCTGGAGTCCAACCGGGACCTGGTGCTGCGGCGCCTGCTGGAGTGCCTGGGCCGCGACCGCACCAAGCACCAGGTCGCCGAGGTGACGTCGCTGGGCCTGGTCCAGATGACCCGCAAGCGCGTCGGCCAGGGCCTGCTGGAGTCGTTCTCCGAGTCCTGCGTCCACTGCAACGGCCGCGGCGTGATCGTCCACATGGACCAGCCGGCGACCGTCGGTGGCGGCGGCGGTGGCGGCGGCAAGCGCGGCAAGAAGAAGGGCAAGGGTGCCGAGGCCCCCGAGCCCGCCGCGGCGCCCGCCGTGGAGGCCGTCGAGCCCGCCGTGGCGATTTCCGCGGAGGCGCCGGCCGAGGTCGCCGTGGAGGCGGTCGAGCTGGAGCCTGTCGCGGTGACCGAGGCGGAGCTGCAGCCGGCCCTCGACACGGCCGACGAGTGGTACGGCAGTGCTGCCGAGGCGGAGGCCGCGGCCGCCCGCCGCGGTGGCCGTACGCGCCGCCGGGCGACCCGCAAGGCGTCCGCTCCGGCGGGTGCGCCGAAGGCGGCGGAGCCGGTGGAGCCGGTGGCCGTCGTGGAGGTGGCCCCGGTCGAGCCGGCGCCGGCTCCCGACCTGGTCGCGCGGCCGGAGGTCGCCGAGCCGGTGGCCGAGGCCGTCCAGACGCCCGAGACCGCGGCTCCCGCGCGCCCCCGGCGCCGGGCCACCCGCAGGGTGTCCGCCCCGGCGGGCTCGCCCGCGGCGGCCGAGGAGGCCGTGGTGGTCGTCAGCGCACCGGCGGCCCCCGTCGAGGAGCCCGTGGTGGTGGCCGAGGCCGACGTCGAGGTCATGACGGAGGAGGCCGCCGAGGCCGCTCCGGCGAAGAAGACGGCCCGGAAGACGGCGGCCAAGAAGGCGCCGGCGAAGAAGGCGACGGCCAAGAAGACGGCGGCGAAGAAGACGACCACCGCCAAGAAGACGACGGCGACCAAGAAGGCGGCCACCAAGACGGCCGCCAAGAAGGCGCCGGCGAAGAAGACGGCGAAGAAGGCCGCGGCGTCCTCCACGGAGGACTGACCGGCGCTTCGCCCGGGCCCGGACGCCGGGCGGGCTGGACACCCAGCCCGCCCGGCGGGGCCCGGTTTGACCCCCTGGTCAAGGCCCCGTAACCTTGACCGTCGGCGTCTGTGTGACGCCACACCACTGAGCAAACACCTCCCGGTCCGCCGGGAGAGGCCGCTCGTCCACTCGGACAGTCACGGGCTTCCGCCCGTGCGAGCGGCTGGCATCAGCGGTCCCGATTACTAGCGAGAGTGAGATCCGCGTGTACGCAGTCGTGCGTAGCGGTGGTCGCCAGCACAAGGTTGCTGTCGGCGACATCGTCGAGGTTGACAAGATTTCCGACGGCAAGGTGGGCGACTCGGTCGAGCTCTCCACGCTGCTCGTGGTCGACGGCGAGTCCGTCACCAGCGACCCGTGGGTCCTGGCGGGCATCAAGGTCCAGGCCGAGATCGTGGACCACCACAAGGGTGCCAAGATCGACATCCTGAAGTACAAGAACAAGACCGGTTACCGCAAGCGCATCGGTCACCGCCAGCAGTACACCGCGGTCAAGATCGTCGCTATCCCGACGGCTGCGAAGTAAGGGACTGAGGAGACATGGCACACAAGAAGGGCGCATCGTCCACCCGGAACGGTCGCGACTCCAACGCTCAGCGGCTCGGCGTGAAGCGCTTCGGCGGTCAGGTCGTCAACGCCGGTGAGATCCTGGTCCGCCAGCGCGGCACCCACTTCCACCCGGGCGCCGGTGTCGGTCGCGGCGGCGACGACACCCTGTTCGCGCTGCAGGCCGGTGCGGTGCAGTTCGGCACCCACCGTGGCCGCAAGGTCGTCAACATCGTTCCGGCTGCCTGATCCATCGGATCCTGACGCCGTAGAGCGATAACGAGGGCGGACCTCACTTCCCTACGGGGAAGCGGGTCCGCCCTCGGCGCGTTACAACAGAGACACATCCCGTACGTCCCCGGCCTCCGGCGGGGGAGGCCCCTAGGAGGCACACCGCTATGACCACCTTCGTGGACCGCGTCGAGCTGCACGTCGCCGCGGGTAACGGAGGCCACGGCTGCGCCTCCGTACACCGTGAGAAGTTCAAGCCGCTCGGCGGCCCCGACGGCGGCAACGGCGGCCGCGGCGGCGACGTGACGCTGGTCGTGGACCAGTCCGTCACCACGCTCCTGGAGTACCACCACAGCCCGCACCGCAAGGCCACCAACGGCAAGCCCGGCGAGGGCGGCAACCGCTCCGGCAAGGACGGCACGGACCTGGTCCTGCCGGTGCCGGACGGCACGGTCGTCCTCGACAAGAACGGCAACGTCCTCGCCGACCTCGTCGGCCAGGGCACCACCTACGTCGCCGCCCAGGGCGGCCGCGGCGGCCTCGGCAACGCCGCGCTGGCCTCGGCCCGCCGCAAGGCGCCGGGCTTCGCGCTGCTCGGCGAGCCGGGCCAGTCCCAGGACATCGTCCTGGAGCTGAAGACCGTCGCCGACGTGGCGCTGGTGGGCTACCCGAGCGCGGGCAAGTCCTCGCTGATCTCGGTGCTCTCCGCCGCCAAGCCGAAGATCGCGGACTACCCCTTCACCACGCTCGTCCCGAACCTGGGCGTCGTGACGGCCGGTGCGACCGTCTACACCATCGCCGACGTCCCCGGCCTGATCCCGGGCGCCAGCCAGGGCAAGGGCCTGGGCCTGGAGTTCCTGCGCCATGTCGAGCGCTGCTCGGTGCTGGTGCACGTGCTCGACACCGCGACGCTGGAGTCCGAGCGCGACCCGCTGACCGACCTCGACGTCATCGAGGCCGAGCTCAAGGAGTACGGCGGCCTGGAGAACCGGCCCCGCATCGTCGTCCTCAACAAGGTCGACATCCCGGACGGCAAGGACCTCGCCGACATCATCCGCCCCGAGCTGGAGGCCCGCGGCTACCAGATCTTCGAGGTCTCGGCCGTCTCCCGGCACGGTCTGAAGGAGCTCTCCTACGCCCTGGCCGGCATCGTCGCCGAGGCGCGCGCCGCCAAGCCCAAGGAGGAGGCGACCCGCATCGTCATCCGTCCGAAGGCCGTCGACGACGCGGGCTTCACCGTCACCCAGGAGGAGGACGGCCTCTACCGCGTGCGCGGCGAGAAGCCGGAACGCTGGGTGCGCCAGACCGACTTCAACAACGACGAGGCCGTCGGCTACCTGGCCGACCGCCTCAACCGCCTCGGTGTCGAGGAGGAGTTGATGAAGGCCGGTGCCCGGTCGGGCGACGGCGTCGCCATCGGCTCGGAGGAGGACGCGGTCGTCTTCGACTGGGAGCCGACCATGGCCGCCGGTGCCGAGATGCTCGGCCGCCGCGGTGAGGACCACCGTTTCGAGGCCCCGCGCCCGGCCGCCCAGCGCCGCCGCGACCGCGAGGCGGAGCGCGACGAGGCCGCGCAGGAGTACGAGGGCTTCAACCCCTTCGGGTGAGCCGCCCCACCGCCCCGGCGCCGGGCAGGCCGCACTGCGGCCCGCCCGGCGCCGGGGCGTACGCGTACCGGGGCGCGGCCCCCGGCGGTGGTGACGACGCCGTGGCGGTGACGTAGCGGGCGCGGCTGCCTGCGTCGGCTGCCTGCGTCGGCT
>NZ_JAIXMK010000084.1:0-54366 GCF_020328095.1 Streptomyces sichuanensis | reverse complement strand
GGTCTTGCGGGCAAGGCTCACGCGCTTGGGCATGTCGTCATCTTCCTTGTACTTGGGGAGGCCGTAGCCGTAGATGTAGTCGTCGTGACGGAGACGGGTCCGGCGGTAGACGCCGTCGCCGTTGGCGGACCCGTTGTCGTTGGTGTTGCCGCCGATGGTGATGATGTGCGTGTCGGTGAAGGACTCGACGATTTCCGTGTGAGTACCGCCACCGGGGCCGTAGAAGACGATCGCGCCGACGGACGGCTTCTCGCTCCACAGGCCGCGGGCCTTGAACCAGGCCACGCCGAGCTCGCAGGACGCGTACTTCGGGATGATGTCGTCGTTGTCCGTCTTCCAGGCGCAGTAGGACACGAACATCGCGCACCACGGCGCGTGATTCATCGGGTACCAGCGGCCGAACATGTTGTCGTTGTCCGGCCCCTCCTTGTATCCGATGTGCTTGGCCGCCTCGGCCAGAATTGCTGCTGCGGTATTAGCCATCGCGTATACGCCCCTCCATAAGGGGGTCGGTGGGTTCTCTGAAATGCGTCGGGCGGCCGCACGGTCACGTCCGGGCATGCGAACGGCCCCCGTCGTTGCGGCGGGGGCCGTCGTTGCTTCGGGCCGGCGTACCGGCGTGTGCTCAACGCGAAGCGGCGGAGGCCGCGCCCTTGTCGTGGGCACAGCTCCGCCGCTGCATCTATTGTGAACGAGAACGCGCGCGAGCGCAACAAGAAGTTTCGAGCCCGCAATCAGAGGGCTGTCGAGGGTGCCGCCGAACGCCTGCCCCTCGGGCCTTCAGGTGTCACAGCGGGGGGATAGATTAATGGGCGATCGCGCACACTCCCGGGTATCTCACGACAGATGCACTGGAGGTGCCACGGAGGGGTAATGATTCGGCGGAAAGCACCGGGGGGGGCGCCATGGGTGAGGTAGTCGTTGTGTGCGGGGGTGTGGCGCGGTGAGCGCGCACCAGGAGCGGCTCCAGGACGTCGTGGCCGCCACCGTGGAGGTTGCCGCCGAATCGGGCCAGGCCGGTGTCTTCACCGACGAGGTCGCCCGGGCGCTGACGGCCGTCGTGGGGAAGATAGCCGTCAAGGCCGTCGCCGACGCCGAGGTCGGCGGGTTCGTCAGCGGCTGGCAGGAGGCGATCGAGGCCCTGGGGGAGGAGCCCACCAGCGCACGGGGCGCCCAGGTGTACCGCATGCCGTCCAGCGGCGCCGACATCTGATCGCCGGCATCTGATCACTGAGCAGAACGCACGTGTGCCCCGCGGCCGGGAGAGGCCGCGGGGCACACGTGCGTATATATAGGGGAGCGGTCAGCTCTCCGCGCGACGCAGTTCGTGCGTCCGGCGCGTGGCGCGCTCGGCGGCGAAGACATCCTCCAGCCGGAAGAGGTTCGCCCGCCCCCGCCGGCCCGCCGGCGTGAGGTGGCCCAGCTGGACCCACTTGCGGATCGTGTCGGGCACGACCGCCGTCTCCTGTGCGGCTATCGCCGCCGTCACCAGCGTCATCGGGGCATCTCCTCGTCCTGGGCCGCCTCGTCCTGGGCAGCCGCCATTTCCGTCAGGTCGCCGTCCGTCGCCTCCGCGAGCCGGCGCCACTCGGAGCGGACCCACGCGTGGCGGTGCCGGGCGTCCGTGCGGCAGGCGCAGGCCGGGTCCTCGCAGCAGCAGCCGGGGTTCACGCAGAGCACGGTCTCGCGGTGGGGGAAGACCCGCAGTGACACCGAGTCGCAGTGCGGGCAGCGGCCGCGCACGCGCACCGGCGTCTCGGCGTCGCCGAGGGCGAGGGAGCAGCGGCGGGCCATGCGGCGGGCCTCGGCCCGTACGTGCTCGGCCAGGTCCGGGTCGCCGGAAATGCGGTCCAGCGCCGCGATCAGGCGGGTCAGGCGCGCTTCCACCGTGCCGCGGGGCGGCCGGGGCAGGCGCAGCTTGTCGCAGACGGCCTCCTCCAGCTCCACCACGCCGTCCGTGATGTCGCGGACGGTGTCGGAGATGAAGAGGCGGATGGGTGCCGCCGGTGCCGTCCGGCTCCCGCGGCCGCCGGGGGCGAGGGCGGGGCGCGCGGTCCGGCTGGGGGCGAGCTCCCGGCCCAGCTCCGGGAACTGGCGCAGCAGGATGCCCAGCCAGACCCCGGCGCGGTCGGGGCGCCGGGAGCCGGTCGTGTTTGCGCCGGTCACGTTCGCGATGGTCATGACTGCTCCATGAGGGGTGCGAGGTCGTCGGTCAGCGCTTCCGGCAGCCTGGCCTCCTTGCCGTTGCGCCAGAGGCGGCCGGCGCACACCCCGTCGAACCAGCTCTCGCGCGGAGCGACGGCTTCCAGGCAGCAGCGGCGCACGGGACAGACGGCGCACGCCCGCAGGGCCGGGAGCGCGGCCTTGGGCCGGCGTGCGAAGACGGCGTGGTCCGGCAGGCCGATGCAGGCGGCGTGCGTGCGCCAGTCGGCGGGGCGGCGGGCGGCGGTGGGGTGCGGATAGGCGGAGGCGGGTGCGCGGAGCGCGGGATCGGGCATGGGCGGGTCGGGATTCCCTCTCGGGGACACGGGCGTGGACGGTCGCCCCGGGTTGCGGAGGGCCGGGGCGTGTGCGTGGCGTACGGCCACCGGTTGTTGCGGTGGCGCAATGAACAGTACGCAGCTTGCTTGCGCGAGCGCAACAAAAGTCGCAGATGTATCCCCTGTCACACCGGACACCCGCTGTTCACCGGCCAAATGGCGGGAAACTACCCATCAGCCCTAGCCAGTTGCGCTCGCGCGCAGCATTCTGGTTATTGCGTGCGCGAACGGACGGTAGGGTTTCTGCTGCGGAGGGAGCAGTGCTATGGGCGAAAAAGGCTCGGAGATGGAGCGATTCGCGGGCTGGGTCGAGGGCCTGATGCGGGAGCGCGGTTACGACATCGACAGCCCGCGCGGCGGCGGCCGGTCGCGGCTCGCCGAGGACGCCGGCGTGCACCGCGCGGCGGTGACCCGGCTGCTGCAGCGGCAGAGCCTGCCCGACCTGGAGACGATGCGCGCCCTGGCGCGCGTGCTCGGCGTGTCGCTGCGCGACATGCTGATCCAGTCCGGGAAGGTGACGGCGGAGGACCTGCCGCTGCCGGATGCGGCGCGCCCGGGCGCGGCGAGCGCGGGCAGCGGCCCGGTGACCCCCGGCCAGGCGGCCGACGCCCTCGGTATCCCCGAGAGCTACCGTCGGCAGTTCGTCGAGATGACCGAAATGATCCTGGCGGTCAGCGGGGCCCGGCCGGAGGAGCCCCGGAGCACCCATCGGGGTGTATCCGCCGGACGCTAGGCGCGCGGGCGAGCCGGGGCGGGGGCCGGTGAGGCCGCCCTGAGCTGCGACATATCCAGCACATCGGGGTGTCCTCCGCGTGTGCATTTGTTTTGACCGCAGCCCATGCGGTAGGTACGCTCTGACCTTGTGCCTGGGGTGTCCCTGGGCTCTCGTGCGTGCCTTCAAACCGTACGAGGGGCCCGGAGCCGAGCGGTTCTCAACGCTCGGAGACGCCGAAATCTGCACCAATCCGCCATCGGCGGGGGTCTGCAGTCTTCGACACGCCCGACCGCGTGGGTCGGCCGTCGCTCCCAGGTTAGTTTTATCGTGATCGGCACACAGAAACCGGAGAAACGGTGCCTACGATCCAGCAGCTGGTCCGGAAGGGCCGGCAGGACAAGGTCGAGAAGAACAAGACGCCCGCACTTGAGGGTTCGCCCCAGCGCCGTGGCGTCTGCACGCGTGTTTTCACGACCACCCCGAAGAAGCCGAACTCGGCGCTCCGCAAGGTCGCGCGTGTCCGCCTGACCAGCGGCATCGAGGTCACCGCTTACATTCCGGGTGAGGGCCACAACCTGCAGGAGCACTCCATCGTGCTCGTGCGCGGCGGCCGTGTGAAGGACCTGCCGGGCGTTCGCTACAAGATCATCCGTGGCTCGCTCGACACCCAGGGCGTCAAGAACCGCAAGCAGGCTCGCAGCCGCTACGGCGCCAAGAAGGAGAAGTAAGAATGCCTCGTAAGGGCCCCGCCCCGAAGCGCCCGGTCATCATCGACCCGGTCTACGGCTCTCCTCTTGTCACCTCGCTGATCAACAAGATCCTGCTGCACGGCAAGCGCTCCACCGCCGAGCGCATCGTGTACGGCGCCATGGAGGGTCTGCGCGAGAAGACCGGTAACGACCCGGTCATCACCCTCAAGCGCGCCCTTGAGAACGTCAAGCCGGCTCTTGAGGTCAAGTCCCGCCGTGTCGGTGGCGCCACCTACCAGGTGCCGGTCGAGGTCCGCCCGGGCCGCGCCTCCACCCTGGCGCTGCGCTGGCTGGTCGGTTACTCCCGCGCCCGTCGCGAGAAGACCATGACCGAGCGCCTCATGAACGAGCTGCTGGACGCCTCGAACGGTCTCGGCGCCTCGGTCAAGAAGCGTGAGGACACGCACAAGATGGCCGAGTCCAACAAGGCCTTCGCGCACTACCGCTGGTAGTCGCTACCCCCATCGAGAACCGAGAGAAGACTGAGCCATATGGCCACCACTTCGCTTGACCTGGCCAAGGTCCGCAACATCGGGATCATGGCCCACATCGACGCGGGCAAGACGACCACCACCGAGCGGATCCTGTTCTACACCGGTGTTTCGTACAAGATCGGTGAAGTCCACGACGGCGCTGCCACGATGGACTGGATGGAGCAGGAGCAGGAGCGCGGCATCACGATCACGTCTGCCGCGACGACCTGCCACTGGCCGCTCGACAACGTCGACCACACCATCAACATCATCGACACCCCGGGTCACGTCGACTTCACCGTCGAGGTGGAGCGCTCCCTGCGCGTGCTCGACGGTGCCGTGACGGTGTTCGACGGCGTTGCCGGTGTCGAGCCCCAGTCCGAGACCGTTTGGCGTCAGGCGGACCGCTACGGCGTGCCGCGCATCTGCTTCGTCAACAAGCTGGACCGTACGGGTGCCGAGTTCCACCGCTGCGTCGACATGATCGTCGACCGCCTGGGCGCGGTTCCGCTGGTCATGCAGCTGCCGATCGGCACCGAGGCCGACTTCAAGGGCGTGGTCGACCTCGTCCAGATGAAGGCTCTGGTCTGGTCCGCCGAGGCCGCCAAGGGCGAGATGTACGACGTCGTCGACATCCCGGACACGCACATCGAGGCTGCCGAGGAATGGCGCGGCAAGCTCCTTGAGGGCGTTGCCGAGAACGACGAAGAGATGATGGAGCTGTTCCTGGAGGGCCAGGAGCCCACCGAGGAGCAGCTGATGGCGGCCATCCGCCGCATCACTCTCGCCTCGAAGGGCGGCGGCGACTCCGTCACCGTCACCCCGGTGTTCTGTGGCACCGCGTTCAAGAACAAGGGCGTTCAGCCCCTGCTCGACGCGGTCGTGCGCTACCTGCCGTCGCCGCTCGACATCGAGGCCGTTGAGGGCCACGCGGTCAACAACGCCGACGAGGTCGTGAAGCGCAAGCCGTCCGACGACGAGCCGTTCGCCGGTCTTGCCTTCAAGATCATGAGCGACCCGCACCTCGGCAAGCTCACCTTCGTCCGGGTTTACTCGGGCCGCATGGAGGCCGGCACCCAGGTGCAGAACTCCGTGAAGGGCAAGAAGGAGCGCATCGGCAAGATCTACCGGATGCACGCGAACAAGCGTGAGGAGATCGACTCGGTGGGTGCCGGTGACATCGTCGCCGTCATGGGTCTGAAGCAGACCACCACCGGTGAGACCCTCTGCGACGCGGCCAAGCCGGTGATCCTGGAGTCGATGGACTTCCCGGCCCCGGTCATCCAGGTCGCCATTGAGCCCAAGTCCAAGGGCGACCAGGAGAAGCTGGGTGTCGCCATCCAGCGTCTGGCCGAGGAGGACCCGTCCTTCCAGGTCCACACGGACGAGGAGACGGGCCAGACCATCATCGCGGGTATGGGCGAGCTGCACCTCGACGTGCTGGTCGACCGTATGAAGCGTGAGTTCAAGGTCGAGGCCAACGTCGGCAAGCCGCAGGTCGCGTACCGCGAGACGATCCGCAAGGCCGTCGAGCGCATCGACTACACGCACAAGAAGCAGACTGGTGGTTCCGGCCAGTTCGCGAAGGTGCAGATCGCGATCGAGCCCCTTGAGGGCGACGGTTACGAGTTCGAGAACAAGGTCACCGGTGGCCGCATCCCGCGGGAGTACATCCCGTCCGTGGACGCCGGTTGCCAGGAGGCCATGGAGTTCGGTGTTCTGGCCGGCTACCCGCTGACCGGCGTCAAGGTGACGCTGCTCGACGGTGCCTACCACGACGTCGACTCCTCGGAGCTCGCGTTCAAGATCGCCGGTTCCATGGCGTTCAAGGAGGGTGCTCGCAAGGCGTCGCCGGCTCTGCTGGAGCCGATGATGTCGGTCGAGGTCACCACCCCCGAGGACTACATGGGCGACGTGATCGGCGACATCAACTCCCGCCGTGGCCAGATCCAGGCCATGGAGGACCGCCACGGCGCCAAGCTCGTCAAGGGCCTGGTTCCGCTGTCGGAGATGTTCGGCTACGTCGGAGACCTCCGCAGCAAGACGTCGGGTCGCGCAAGCTACTCGATGCAGTTCGACTCCTACGCCGAGGTTCCGCGGAACGTCGCCGAGGAGATCATCGCGAAGGCCAAGGGCGAGTAAGGGGCTCTCGTCTCCACAGACGAGGCTCACGCCTTAGGCTTGACACCGACTGTCGGGGCATACCGCCGCAAACCGTGAGGATTGTGGCGGGTGCCCCGGTGGACGGCACCCCAGCAAAGATCCCTGGCGCCGACCGAATCTAGGCGTACAGAACCACTCCACAGGAGGACCCCAGTGGCGAAGGCGAAGTTCGAGCGGACTAAGCCGCACGTCAACATCGGCACCATCGGTCACGTCGACCACGGTAAGACCACTCTTACCGCGGCGATCACCAAGGTGCTGCACGACGCGTACCCGGACCTGAACCCCTTCACGCCGTTCGACGAGATCGACAAGGCGCCCGAGGAGCGTCAGCGCGGTATCACGATCTCGATCGCGCACGTCGAGTACCAGACGGAGCAGCGTCACTACGCCCACGTCGACTGCCCGGGTCACGCGGACTACATCAAGAACATGATCACCGGTGCCGCCCAGATGGACGGCGCGATCCTCGTGGTCGCCGCGACCGACGGTCCGATGCCGCAGACCAAGGAGCACGTGCTCCTGGCCCGCCAGTCCGGTGTGCCGAAGATCGTTGTCGCCCTGAACAAGGCCGACATGGTCGAGGACGAGGAGATCCTGGAGCTCGTCGAGCTCGAGGTCCGTGAGCTCCTCAACGAGTACGAGTTCGACGGCGACGACGCTCCGGTCGTCCGCGTCTCCGCGCTGAAGGCGCTGGAGGGCGACAAGGAGTGGGGCGAGAAGCTTCTCGGCCTCATGTCCGAGGTCGACTCCTTCATCCCGCAGCCGGCTCGTGACACCGACAAGCCGTTCCTGATGCCGATCGAGGACGTCTTCACGATCACCGGTCGTGGCACCGTCGTCACCGGTCGTATCGAGCGCGGTGTCCTGAAGGTCAACGAGACCGTCGACATCATCGGCATCAAGACCGAGAAGACCACCACCACGGTCACCGGTATCGAGATGTTCCGCAAGCTGCTCGACGAGGGCCAGGCCGGTGAGAACGTCGGTCTGCTGCTCCGCGGCATCAAGCGCGAGGACGTCGAGCGCGGCCAGTGCATCATCAAGCCGGGTTCGGTTACCCCGCACACCGAGTTCGAGGCCACGGCGTACATCCTCTCCAAGGACGAGGGCGGCCGCCACACCCCGTTCTTCAACAACTACCGTCCGCAGTTCTACTTCCGTACGACTGACGTGACCGGTGTTGTGACCCTCAAGGAGGGCACGGAGATGGTCATGCCCGGCGACAACGCCGAGATGCACGTCTCCCTGATCCAGCCCGTCGCCATGGAGGAGAACCTCCGCTTCACCATCCGCGAGGGTGGTCGCACGGTCGGCGCCGGCCAGGTCACCAAGATCGTCAAGTAAGTCCTCTTACTTGCAGGTCTGAGCGGGCCCCGCACATCCTCGGATGTGCGGGGCCCGCTCGCTTTTTCCCGGCCCGTCCGCCCTGCCGCGGCTCAGCCGGCGTAGGGCAGGATCTGCCGCAGCAGGCCCTTCGGGTGGCCGCGCCGCCGCCACTCCCTCGGATAGCCGATGGAGACCTCCTCGAAGCGGACCCCGTCGTGGAAGGTCGTGCGCGGGATGTGCAGATGGCCGTAGACCACGGCCGCGGTGTTGAACCGCGTGTGCCAGTCCCGCGTCAGCACCGTCCCGCACCACTGGGCGAACTCCTGGTACGTCATGATCTCGGTGGGCTCGCGCAGCAGCGGCCAGTGGTTGACCAGCACCAGCGGCAGGGACGGGTCGTGCGCGGCCAGCCGGGCCTCCGTCGCCGCCACCCGCGCCCGGCACCAGTCGTCCATGCCCGCGTAGGGCTCCGGGTGCAGCAGGAACTCGTCCGTGCACACGATCCCCGCCTCGTGGGCCTGGGCCAGCGACTCCTCCTTGGTGGCCGCCGTCGCGGTGCGGAACGTGTAGTCGTAGAGCGTGAACAGCGGCGCGACCGCCACCGGCCCGCCCTCGCCCTCCCACACCGGCCAGGGGTCCTCCGGCGTCACCACGCCCAGCCCCCGGCACGTCTTCACCAGGTGCTCGTAGCGGGCCTCGCCCCGCAGGTCCACCGGATCCGTGCGCGGCGTCCACAGCTCGTGGTTGCCCGGCGCCCACACCACCTTGGCGAAGCGGCCGGCCAGCAGGGCCAGCGTGCGCTCGACGTCCTCGAAGCGCTCGGCCACGTCACCGGCCACGATGAGCCAGTCCTCGTCGGTGACGGGCCGCAGTGAGTCGGCGATGGGCACGTTGTCGGCCATGCCGGTGTGCAGGTCGCTGACGGCCAGAAGCCGTCGGCCGGGGGTGGGCGTAATCGGCTGCTGCATCGCATCCCAGACTCGCGGTCGGCTATTGGTGGTGCGTGGTACGGAACTTACGGTAGGCCCTGGTGCCCGGCGTGCGGCGGGCATATTCATCACACCGGAGGACAGGGTGCCGACCGAGGAGTTCACCTACACGACCAGCTGGCGACCGGCCCCCCTGCCCGGGGAACCGGCCACCACCCCACCGGGCCCGGTGCTGATCGTCCACACCCCCGCCGGCCGCCCCCTGGCCGACGCCCTCGCCGCCCGCCACCGCTCCGACGAGGTGTTACGCCGCGAACTGGCTCCCCACCGCCCGCAGTCGGCGCCCCTCGACGCCGTACCGCGCACCGTCTACTTCCTCGCCGGCCCACACCCGGGGGCCCCCGGCGGAGCCCTGGACACCGCCGCCCTGGAGCTCGCCGAGGAACAGGGCGTACGGGCCCTCTTCCGCTGCGCCCGCGACCTGCTCGCCCCGGTGGCCGCCACCCGCCCCGTGGACTGGCGGATCGTCACCCACGACGCCTGGCCCGTCGCCGGCACCCCCGTCGCCAACCCCGCGGCCGCCTCCCTCGCCGGCCTGGCCCGCGTCCTGGAGAGCGAGCACCGGCACTGGAGCGCCCCCGTCCTCGACCTGGGCCTCGGCGGGCGCCTGCCCACCGCCGACGACCCGGCCCTGCCGCACCTGGCCGCCCTCATCACCGCCGAACCGGCCGTCCGCGGCGCCCACGCCGCCCACCGGGGCGGCGTCCGTCACGTCCCGGCCCTGCACCCGGTCGCCCTGCCCGCCCCGGCCGCGGCCCGCCTCCGCGCCGGCGGCACCTACGTCATCGCCGGCGGCGCGGGCGGCATCGGCCTGGAGACGGCCCGCTTCCTGGCCCGCGACCACGGCGCCCGGGTGGTCCTGCTCGGCCGCTCCGCCCCCGGCGAGGAGCTCCGCCGCAAGATCGCCGAAGCCGACCCGGACGGCGGGCACCTGCTCCACCTGCGGGCGGACGCCGGCGACCCCGAGAGCCTGCGCGCCGCCCTGCGCAGCGTGCACGCCCGCTTCGGACCCGTCCACGGCGTGATCCACTCGGCGCTCTCCCACACCCCCGGCCTCGTCCGCGGCCTGGACGAGGCGGTGCTGCGCGACAGCCTCGCCGCCAAGAGCCGCATCAGCGTCGCGCTCGCGGAGGTCTTCGCCGGCGAGCCGCTGGACTTCCTCCTCTTCTTCTCCTCCGTCCAGTCCCTCCTGGGTGATGCCGGACTGGCCGGCTACGCGGCCGGCTCGGCCTTCCAGGACAGCTACGCGCACGCCCTCGACCAGCGGCTGCCGTTCCCCGTACGGGTCGTCGACTGGGGCTGGTGGGGCACGGTGGGCGCCGCGTCCCACGCCGCGGTCCGTCGGCGGGCCCTGCGCCAGGGCTTTCGGTCCATCGCCCCGCGCGAGGGCTTCGCGACCGTGCTGCGCACCCTGGCCGGCCGGCCCGTACAGGTGCTGGCGGTGCCCGGCGAGGACGTCCTGCTGCAGCGGCTGGGGCTCACCCCGCTGCGTCGGGAGCGATCAGCCGTCGCCCGTTGAGCAGCTCCCGGCCGAGGAAGCTGAGCGTGTGGTACGCCCGTCCGTTGGCCCGGTGGGTGGTGATCAGGCCCGCGTCGCGCAGGACCGTGGCGTGGTGGCTGGCGGTGGCCATGGCGATGCGCACCCGGCGGGCCAGCTCGCTGGTGGTGCAGCCGCGGGCGGTGGCCTCCAGCACCTCGGCCCGGGTGCGGCCGAGCAGCGCGGCCAGCGGCGGCTCGCCCCGCGCCCGGCGGTCGCCGTGCACGTCGAGCAGCCAGGCGGGGTCGTGCACGATCGGGTAGACGAGCACCGGCGGCAGCTCGGGATCACGCAGCACGGTGGGGGCGCGCCAGCAAAAGAAGGAGGGCACGAGCCGAAGCCCGCGCCCCTCCAGGTAGACGTCCTCGGTGGTCCCCGGGATCGCCACTTCCAGCACGGGTGGGTTCCAGCGGACCGCCGGATGCAGGGTGGCCAGCAGGTGCTCGCCGCCGCTGTGCAGGATCGACTGCGAGCGGACGGCCCGGTCGGCGGAGATGTGCTCGCTCAGCTTGCCCAGGTAGGGCCGGACCGCCATGTCGTGGAAGGCGGTGATGCCGTCCCCGAGGGCCTGCAGGGGAGCGGCCTCACCGCCGGCGAGGGCGCGCACGAAGTGCAGGTCGCGCCGGTCCGGGGCGAGCAGCTCCAGGTCGTGGCGCAGCTGGGTGCGGGGCAGCGAGAGCATGGCGTCCAGGCCGCTCTCCAGTCCCCCGGCCGCCTCGGGCGGGGTGAGGAAGTCGGGGGAGTAGCCCCGGGGCGGCGCCAGGGCGAGGAGCCGGCGCATGGGGTCGGTCAGCCCGCTGCGCACCCGGTTCCGCCACTCGCCGAAGATCAGGGGCGCCTGGCCCGTCTGGACCATGTGGGCGGCCAGCAGCGTCTCCCACAGCAGGTCGGGCTCCGCGGAGACCCGGATGCGGCCGAGGTCGACGCCGGTGAAGTGAATGCGCACGGTCTGCCCCTGCCCCTCTGCGGCGGCGCCTGAACGTGGGAGCGGCCGGAGAGTCGCCGGGGAGAAGCCTCCCCGGCCATTTTCCGGAACCTGGGACTCAGACCCCCGAGCCGGGGGACGGACGCCACAGCCAGGGGGTCGCGTCCGGGCCCAGGCCCACGGCGCACGGCCGCTGGCTGGCGTCCGTGACCAGCGAGGACGTGCCCAGCGGCAGGAAGTCGTGGGACGGCCGTACGGGTGAGTCGCCGGCGTCGGCGTCGACGAGCTGTATCTCGCCGCGCAGCGAGCGGCCCAGCACCAGCAGGGAGTCGCGGCCGCCGCGCCGGGGCACGGTGGTCGCCGCGACGGCGCCGTATCCGGTGAAGGAGCGCAGCCCCGCGCCCCCCGTCCGGCGGACCGTGGAACCGTCCGGTTCCAGTCGGTAGCCGGTGGGCTCGGCGGCGGTGGGGGTGCGGTAGACCACCGTCAGTGCCCCGTCCGGGCCGAGGGCGGCGCCGATCAGGTCGCCGCCGGGCCCGGGCAGTCCGTCGAGGGGCATGTGGCGCACCGGCTTGCCGGGGGCCTCCTGGCTCCAGTGGTGGACGGTGTCGCGGCCGGCGCCGAAGACGTGGACGCGCTGCCGGTCGTCCAGGGCCACGGTGAGGCCCTCCTGGATCTCCTGGCCGTGCAGGCTCTGCCACTTCCCCCACGTGCCGTCGGCCTCGCGCACGCGGCTGGAGAGGCCCTTGCCGGCGTTGCGGACGAAGAGGTGGACCCGGCCGTCGGGGGTGGCGACGGCGGCGGGCGGGCCCACGCGGCGGCCGCGCTCGGTCTTGCGCTCCGGGTTGCCGAGGCCCCTCCAGCCCTGGAAGGGGCCGCCGGGGGAGCGCTGCTCCAGAACGACGATCTCGCGGCTGTTGGCGCGGCCCTGGCCTTCGAGGGAGGAGAAGCGCAGGGCGAAGAGCAGCCGGCGCCCCTTGGCGTCCTTGACCGCGGCCAGCGAGGGCGCGAGGGGGCCGCCGCCGAGGTTCTGCGGCCGGCCCCAGCGGCCGCTGCCGGGGGAGGTCTCCTGCCAGCGCACGGCCTGCAGGCCGAGCACGCCGAAGGCTTCCAGACGGCCGGCGCGGTCGCTGTCGGCGACGGCCAGGGCGCCGGGGTAGCGGTAGTGGGTGGAGCGGATCCAGCCCTTGCGGTTCTCCAGCGGGCGGTTGCCGCCCTGGCCGTAGTCGCCGCAGCCGGCGGCGTTGCCGCACTCCCAGGAGGGGTCGCCGCCGTAGGCCGTGACGAGGCGGTGCTTGTCCTCCACGAGCTGCTGGGGGAGGTTGTGCGGCCAGCGCTGGTTGTAGTAGCCGCGGAAGGCGTTCACGGCGAAGCGCGGCGGGTGTCCCTCGCGACGGGTGGCCTCCGCGACCCACTGGTCGAGCGCCTTCCAGGTGAAGAGCGCGGTGGGGGTGTGGTCGCGGTGGTCCGAGCACGCCCCGTAGTCGTTGTCCTTGGGGTGGGTGGCGTCGTGGACCTGGTAGTCGGGGTCGGGGTCCATGGTGTGGACCACGGTCGGCCGGAACTTCGCCATGATCGCGGCGAGGACGTCCACCAGGGTCTTGTGCCGGTAGGTGCTCACGCTGGTGCAGGGCGAGCCGGCGGAGACCATGGAGCGCATGACGGCGTACGGACGGTCCCACAGCTGGGGCATCCGGGTGTTGCCGGGGGAGAGCATGGCGATGTTGAGGAAGACCAGCCGGACCCTGCGGCGCCCGTTGGAGAGCTCGTCGGTCTCCGCCCGGACACCACCCGGAAGGTCCATGACGGACTTCTTCCAAGGGGTGAACTTGTCCTTGCCGATCATCTCGGCGTACGCCTGGCGCAGGCCCTGCTGGCGGGCCGAGGAGTAGCCGGCCTTGTCGGCTCTGGGCCGGGGCATGCCCGGGATCCAGTTCTGTCCGACGGCCTCGCCGGCGGTGACGTAGACCGAGACGACGGGGACGCCCGCGTCGACCAGGTGCCGGGCGTCGGGGTTCATGAAGAACAGGTCGTCGTCGGGGTGCGCCATGACCTGCAGCAGCAGGGCGTTCCCGGCCGTGTCGAAGGACTGCATGGCGCTGAGGCCGACGGAGCCCATGGCCTGGGGGGAGGAGGTGACCCGGTCCGCGCCCCCGAAGGCCCTGCTGCACCCGGCCGCGCCGACCGCCGCGGTGACGGCGATGCCGGTGAGCACGGCCCGGCGCGGGATGCCCCTGCGCTGTGAGATCTTCAACTAAGCGACTCCGTCCCGTCGTGCAGCGCGCAGTCTCCGGCTGCCCCAGCGTGATGAGGGACGGCCGGGGCTCCCCAGGGGTTGCCCCGGCCCTCGTCACAGCATGCCGGGGAGTGATGCTGCCGTGACACCGGGCCGTCGGCGACCATAGTGTCCCGTATGTCGGCGGGGTGGTTTGACAAGTGCGCCGCTAGGGGTACCGTCTTCGGCCACGATTGGACCCGTTCCCGGACCGTATGGCACACTGTTCAGGTTGCTCGGTTGAGTGTCGATGCTGCGCGCCTCCCGCCGGGAGGACTGGAAGCGAGTCCCGCAGTACTCGTCGTCCCTTATGAGGGGCGGAAGTACGGGAATCTTCCGGGAAGTGTCAGCGGGGCCCCAGCCAGGCGCTCGGTGGGTGCTTTTCCCCCACGAACCCCTTGAGCAGGGAATTTCCTTTGGGAAATTTTGCTGGAAGGGGCGCGACACGCCCGACCGCGTGGGTCGGAGGTGGAGCGGAGAACGGCAGCGTTCCGGGAGGTTTCCGGACCGCGGCTCACCGAGTCCCAGAGCGTTACGAGAGACAGGACTACGAAGTAGCCATGGCGGGACAGAAGATCCGCATCCGGCTCAAGGCCTACGACCACGAGGTCATCGACTCCTCGGCGAAGAAGATCGTCGAGACGGTGACCCGCACTGGTGCGTCGGTCGCGGGCCCGGTGCCGCTGCCCACTGAGAAGAACGTGTACTGCGTCATCAAGTCGCCGCACAAGTACAAGGACTCGCGCGAGCACTTCGAGATGCGCACGCACAAGCGCCTCATCGACATCCTCGACCCCACGCCGAAGACGGTTGACTCGCTCATGCGCCTCGACCTGCCGGCGGGCGTCGACATCGAGATCAAGCTCTGAGGTGACGCGCGAGATGGCTAAGAACATTAAGGGCGTCCTGGGCGAGAAGCTCGGCATGACCCAGGTCTGGGACGAGAACAACCGTGTCGTCCCGGTGACCGTCGTCAAGGCCGGGCCCTGCGTCGTTACCCAGGTCCGCACCAACGACATCGACGGCTACGAGTCGGTCCAGATCGCCTTCGGCGAGATCGACCCGCGCAAGGTGAACAAGCCCCTCAAGGGCCACTTCGCCAAGGCCGACGTCACCCCGCGCCGCCACCTGGTGGAGCTGCGTACCGCTGACGCCAGCGAGTACACGCTCGGCCAGGAGATCACCGCTGCCGTGTTCGAGTCCGGCGTCAAGGTTGACGTCACGGGCAAGAGCAAGGGCAAGGGCTTCGCCGGTGTCATGAAGCGTCACAACTTCAAGGGCCTCGGCGCCGGTCACGGCACCCAGCGCAAGCACCGCTCCCCCGGTTCCATCGGTGGCTGCGCCACCCCGGGCCGTGTGTTCAAGGGCCTCCGCATGGCGGGCCGCATGGGCAACGAGCGGGTCACCACCCAGAACCTGACCGTCCACGCCGTTGACGCGGAGAAGGGCCTGCTCCTGATCAAGGGTGCGGTTCCTGGTCCGAACGGCGGCCTCGTCCTGGTCCGTACCGCGGCCAAGGGGGCCTGAGGTAACCGATGAGCACCATTGACATCCTTTCGCCGGCAGGCGACAAGGCCGGGACCGTCGAGCTCCCCGCGGAGATCTTCGACGCGAAGGTCAGCGTTCCGCTGATCCACCAGGTCGTCGTCGCGCAGCTGGCCGCTGCCCGTCAGGGCACGCACAAGACCAAGACCCGTGGCGAGGTCCGTGGTGGTGGCAAGAAGCCTTACCGCCAGAAGGGCACCGGTCGCGCCCGTCAGGGTTCGACCCGCGCGCCGCAGTTCGCCGGTGGTGGCGTCGTGCACGGTCCCGTGCCGCGTGACTACTCGCAGCGCACCCCCAAGAAGATGAAGGCCGCCGCCCTGCGCGGTGCCCTCTCCGACCGGGCGCGCCACAGCCGTATCCACGTCGTCTCCGACGTGGTCAACGGTGAGGTGTCCACCAAGGCCGCCAAGACCCTGTTCGGCAAGATCTCGGAGCGCAAGAACCTGCTCCTGGTCGCCGAGCGGTCCGACGAGGCCGCGTGGCTGTCCGCCCGCAACCTGCCCCAGGTGCACATCCTGGAGCCGGGCCAGCTGAACACGTACGACGTGCTCGTCTCCGACGACGTGGTCTTCACCCAGGCCGCCTTCGAGTCCTTCGTGTCTGGCCCCAAGGCCGCTGAGACCGAAGGGAGCGAGGCCTGATGACTGAGGCCGTCGTCACCAGCAAGACCTTCTCGGACCCGCGCGACCTGCTGGTCAAGCCGGTCGTCTCCGAGAAGAGCTACGCGCTGCTGGACGAGAACAAGTACACGTTCATCGTCGACCCGCGCGCCAACAAGACCCAGATCAAGCAGGCCGTCGAGGCGGTCTTCTCGGTCAAGGTCACCGGGGTCAACACGATCAACCGTCAGGGTAAGCGCAAGCGCACCAAGACCGGTTTCGGCAAGCGCGCCAACACCAAGCGCGCCATCGTGACCCTCGCCGAGGGCGACCGTATCGACATCTTCGGCGGCCCGGTCTCCTAACCAGGAGTCCGAGTCGTCCGGAATCGGACGAGGACTGAGAAATGGGTATCCGCAAGTACAAGCCGACGACCCCGGGCCGTCGTGGCTCCAGCGTCGCCGACTTCGTCGAGATCACGCGGTCCACGCCGGAGAAGTCGCTGGTCCGCCCGCTGCACAGCAAGGGTGGCCGTAACAACACCGGTCGCGTGACCGTCCGCCACCAGGGTGGCGGCCACAAGCGCGCCTACCGCGTGATCGACTTCCGTCGTCACGACAAGGACGGCGTGCCGGCCAAGGTCGCTCACATCGAGTACGACCCGAACCGCACCGCGCGCATCGCGCTCCTGCACTACGCAGACGGCGAGAAGCGCTACATCATCGCCCCGGCGAAGCTCAACCAGGGCGACCGGGTTGAGAACGGCCCCACGGCCGACATCAAGCCGGGCAACAACCTCCCGCTGCGCAACATCCCGGTCGGTACCACGATCCACGCGATCGAGCTCCGTCCCGGTGGTGGCGCCAAGTTCGCCCGCTCGGCCGGTTCGTCCGTCCAGCTGCTGGCGAAGGAGGGCGCTTACGCCCACCTGCGCATGCCGTCCGGCGAGGTCCGCCTGGTCGACGTCCGCTGCCGCGCCACTGTCGGCGAGGTCGGCAACGCCGAGCAGTCGAACATCAACTGGGGCAAGGCCGGCCGTATGCGCTGGAAGGGCGTTCGCCCGACCGTCCGCGGTGTCGCGATGAACCCGGTTGACCACCCGCACGGTGGTGGTGAGGGCAAGACCTCCGGTGGTCGCCACCCGGTCTCCCCGTGGGGTCAGAAGGAGGGTCGTACTCGTTCTCCCAAGAAGGCGAGCAACAAGTACATCGTCCGCCGCCGCAAGACGAACAAGAAGCGCTAGGAGCGGGTTTAGATGCCGCGTAGTCTCAAGAAGGGACCCTTCGTCGACGGACACCTCATCAAGAAGGTGGACGCTCAGAACGAAGCCGGTACCAAGAACGTCATCAAGACCTGGTCCCGTCGCTCCATGATCGTGCCGGCCATGCTCGGCCACACGCTCGCGGTGCACAACGGCAAGACGCACGTCCCGGTGTTCGTCACCGAGTCGATGGTCGGCCACAAGCTCGGCGAGTTCTCGCCGACCCGCACCTTCCGCGGCCACGTCAAGGACGACCGCAAGTCGAAGCGCCGCTAAAGGCGGGGTGTGAACGACTATGACTGACACCGAAGGGACAACCATGGAAGCCAGGGCCCAGGCGCGGTACATCCGCGTCACGCCCATGAAGGCCCGCCGCGTGGTGGACCTCATCCGTGGCATGGACGCCACGGAGGCTCAGGCGGTCCTGCGTTTCGCCCCGCAGGCCGCGAGCGTGCCGGTGGGCAAGGTGCTGGACAGCGCCATTGCCAACGCCGCGCACAACTACGACCACACGGACGCTTCGTCGCTGTTCATCAGCGAGGCGTTCGTGGACGAGGGCCCGACCCTGAAGCGGTTCCGTCCGCGTGCCCAGGGCCGTGCCTACCGGATCCGCAAGCGGACCAGCCACATCACCGTGGTCGTCAGCAGCAAGGAAGGAACCCGGTAATGGGCCAGAAGGTTAACCCGCACGGGTTCCGGCTCGGCATTACCACCGACTTCAAGTCGCGTTGGTACGCCGACAAGCTGTACAAGGACTACGTCAAGGAAGACGTTGCCATTCGTCGCATGATGACGAAGGGCATGGAGCGCGCCGGTATCTCGAAGGTTGAGATCGAGCGCACCCGCGACCGCGTCCGCGTTGACATCCACACCGCCCGCCCGGGCATCGTCATCGGCCGCCGTGGCGCCGAGGCCGACCGCATCCGTGGCGAGCTGGAGAAGCTGACCGGCAAGCAGGTCCAGCTGAACATCCTCGAGGTCAAGAACCCCGAGGTCGACGCTCAGCTGGTGGCCCAGGCCGTCGCCGAGCAGCTGTCCTCCCGCGTCTCCTTCCGTCGCGCCATGCGTAAGAGCATGCAGTCGACGATGAAGGCCGGCGCCAAGGGCATCAAGATCCAGTGCGGTGGCCGTCTCGGCGGCGCCGAGATGTCCCGCTCGGAGTTCTACCGCGAGGGCCGTGTGCCCCTGCACACGCTCCGCGCGAACGTCGACTACGGCTTCTTCGAGGCCAAGACCACCTTCGGCCGCATCGGCGTGAAGGTCTGGATCTACAAGGGCGACGTCAAGAACATCGCCGAGGTCCGCGCCGAGAACGCTGCCGCGCGTGCGGGCAACCGCCCGTCCCGTGGCGCCGGCGACCGCCCGGCCCGTGGTGGCCGTGGTGGCGAGCGTGGCGGCCGCGGCCGCAAGCCGCAGCAGGCTGCCGAGGCCCCCAAGGCCGAGGCCACCGCTGCTCCGGCTGAGTCCACCGGAACGGAGGCCTGACCGACATGCTGATCCCTCGCAGGGTCAAGCACCGCAAGCAGCACCACCCCAAGCGGAACGGCATGGCCAAGGGTGGCACCGAGCTCGCCTTCGGTGAGTACGGCATCCAGGCCCTGACCCCGGCCTACGTGACGAACCGGCAGATCGAGTCCGCTCGTATCGCCATGACCCGTCACATCAAGCGTGGCGGCAAGGTGTGGATCAACATCTACCCGGACCGTCCGCTGACGAAGAAGCCGGCCGAGACCCGCATGGGTTCCGGTAAGGGTTCTCCGGAGTGGTGGATCGCGAACGTCAAGCCCGGTCGGGTGATGTTCGAGCTGTCTTTCCCGAACGAAAAGGTCGCTCGTGAGGCGCTGACCCGCGCCGCTCACAAGCTTCCGATGAAGTGCCGCATTGTTCGGCGCGAGGCAGGTGAGTCGTGATGGCCGCTGGTATCAAGGCGACCGAGCTGCGTGAGCTGAACGACGAGGACCTCGTCGCGAAGCTCCGTGAGGCCAAGGAAGAGCTGTTCAACCTCCGCTTCCAGGCGGCGACCGGGCAGCTTGAGAACCACGGTCGGCTCAAGTCCGTCCGTAAGGACATCGCCCGGATCTACACCCTGATGCGCGAGCGCGAGCTGGGCATCGAGACGGTGGAGAGCGCCTGATGAGCGAGAAGAATGTGACTGAGACGAACGAGCGCGGTTTCCGCAAGACCCGTGAGGGTCTCGTCGTCAGCGACAAGATGGACAAGACCGTCGTCGTCGCCGTCGAGGACCGTGTCAAGCACGCCCTGTACGGCAAGGTCATCCGCCGTACGAACAAGCTCAAGGCGCACGACGAGCAGAACGCTGCCGGCGTCGGCGACCGCGTCCTCCTGATGGAGACGCGTCCGCTGTCGGCGACCAAGCGCTGGCGCGTCGTCGAGATCCTCGAGAAGGCCAAGTAATTCCTGAGGGGAATTCCCCTCGGGCTAGTTCCGCCAGGCTCGGCGCGGGGCTCCCGCCGCTTCCGGAAGGAAGCGGCGGGGCCCCCGCCGGGAACCGGCAGACGATCAGGAGATAGACGTGATCCAGCAGGAGTCGCGACTTCGCGTCGCCGACAACACTGGTGCCAAGGAGATCCTTTGCATCCGTGTTCTCGGTGGCTCGGGTCGCCGCTACGCGGGCATCGGTGACGTCATCGTCGCCACCGTGAAGGACGCGATCCCCGGCGGCAACGTGAAGAAGGGTGACGTCGTCAAGGCCGTCATCGTTCGCACCGTCAAGGAGCGCCGCCGTCCGGACGGCTCGTACATCCGCTTCGACGAGAACGCGGCCGTCATCCTCAAGAACGACGGTGACCCCCGCGGCACCCGTATCTTCGGCCCCGTGGGCCGAGAGCTGCGCGAGAAGAAGTTCATGAAGATCGTCTCGCTCGCGCCGGAGGTGCTGTAACCGATGAAGATCAAGAAGGGCGACCTGGTTCAGGTCATCACCGGTAAGGACAAGGGCAAGCAGGGCAAGGTCATCGTGGCCATGCCCAGCGAGAACCGCGTCCTCGTCGAGGGTGTCAACCGGGTCAAGAAGCACACCAAGGCCGGCCAGACCGCTCGTGGTTCGCAGACCGGCGGCATCGTCACGACCGAGGCCCCCATCCACGTGAGCAACGTTCAGCTCGTCGTGGAGAAGGACGGCAAGAAGGTCGTCACGCGTGTCGGTTACCGCTTCGACGAGAACGGCAACAAGATCCGCGTTGCCAAGCGCACCGGTGAGGACATCTGATGACTGCCACCACCAACGCGCCGCGTCTCAAGCTGCGCTACCGCGAAGAGATCGTCGGCAAGCTGCGTGAGGAGTTCTCCTACGAGAACATCATGCAGGTTCCCGGCCTGACCAAGATCGTGGTCAACATGGGTGTGGGCGACGCCGCCCGCGACTCCAAGCTGATCGAGGGCGCCATCCGCGACCTCACCACGATCACCGGCCAGAAGCCCGCCGTCACCAAGGCTCGCAAGTCCATCGCGCAGTTCAAGCTGCGTGAGGGCCAGCCGATCGGCGCCCACGTCACCCTCCGTGGCGACCGCATGTGGGAGTTCCTGGACCGCACCCTGTCGCTCGCGCTGCCGCGCATCCGCGACTTCCGTGGTCTGTCCCCGAAGCAGTTCGACGGTCGGGGCAACTACACCTTCGGTCTCACGGAGCAGGTCATGTTCCACGAGATCGACCAGGACAAGATCGACCGTGTCCGGGGTATGGACATCACCGTGGTGACCACGGCGACCAACGACGACGAGGGCCGCGCCCTCCTCCGTCACCTCGGCTTCCCCTTCAAGGAGGCGTGACCGAGATGGCGAAGAAGTCTCTGATCGCGAAGGCCGCGCGCAAGCCCAAGTTCGCGGTCCGTGCGTACACCCGCTGCAACCGCTGCGGCCGTCCGCACTCCGTGTACCGCAAGTTCGGCCTCTGCCGCGTGTGCCTTCGTGAGATGGCTCACCGTGGCGAGCTGCCGGGCGTGACCAAGAGCTCCTGGTAACAACCCACTTGGGTTGACCAGGGCTCTCGGTAAGCATCAAGGACGGTGGGGCCCAGTCCTTCACTCGCGTAGAGTTGAAGGGTTGGGCGCCCGCCGCCCATGACCGTCTTACTACGCCGTAGGTCCCCGCGCCGCACCCGCTCCGACTCAGTTCGGGGAGAGGGATGGCGCACATAGGAAACCCCGGCGAGAGAGGCCGAAGGCCAAACATGACCATGACCGATCCGATCGCAGACATGCTGACCCGTCTGCGGAACGCGAACTCGGCTTACCACGACTCCGTGGCCATGCCCCACAGCAAGATCAAGGCGCACATCGCCGAGATCCTGCAGCAGGAGGGCTACATCGCCGGCTGGAAGGTCGAGGACGCCGAGGTCGGCAAGTCCCTCGTCATCGACCTGAAGTTCGGTCCGAACCGTGAGCGCTCCATCGCGGGCATCAAGCGGATTTCGAAGCCGGGCCTCCGGGTCTACGCAAAGTCCACCAACCTGCCGAAGGTCCTCGGCGGCCTGGGCGTGGCGATCATCTCCACGTCCCACGGTCTCCTGACCGGCCAGCAGGCCAGCAAGAAGGGCGTGGGTGGGGAAGTCCTCGCCTACGTCTGGTAATCGGGAACGGAGGAAAAGCTAATGTCGCGTATTGGCAAGCTGCCCATCCAGGTTCCCGCTGGTGTGGACGTCACCATCGATGGCCGTGACGTGCAGGTGAAGGGTCCCAAGGGCACCCTGAACCTGACCATCTCCGCGCCCATCGAGATCGCCAAGGGCGAGGACGGCGTTCTGAACGTCACCCGTCCCAACGACGAGCGTCAGAACAAGGCCCTGCACGGCCTGTCCCGCACGCTGGTGGCGAACATGATCACCGGCGTGACCCAGGGCTACAGCAAGGCTCTTGAGATCAGCGGTGTCGGTTACCGCGTCCAGGCGAAGGGCTCCAACCTGGAGTTCTCCCTGGGCTACAGCCACCCGATCCTGATCGAGGCCCCCGAGGGCATCACCTTCAAGGTCGAGTCGCCCACCAAGCTCAGTGTCGAGGGCATCGACAAGCAGAAGGTCGGCGAGGTTGCCGCCAACATCCGCAAGCTTCGCAAGCCCGACCCCTACAAGGCCAAGGGCGTGAAGTACGCGGGCGAGGTCATCCGCCGCAAGGTCGGAAAGGCTGGTAAGTAAGCCATGGCATACGGTGTGAAGATCGCCAAGGGCGATGCTTACAAGCGCGCCGCCAAGCAGCGCCGCCACATCCGCATCCGCAAGAACATGTCGGGTACGGCCGAGCGCCCGCGTCTCGTCGTGACGCGCTCCAACCGCGGTATCACCGCTCAGGTCATCGACGACCTCAAGGGTCACACCCTGGCGTCGGCGTCGCACCTGGACGCGTCGATCCGTGGTGGCGAGGGCGACAAGAGCGCCCAGGCCAAGAAGGTCGGCGCCCTGGTGGCCGAGCGTGCCAAGGCCGCCGGTGTCGAGGCCGTCGTGTTCGACCGCGGTGGCAACCAGTACGCCGGGCGCATTGCCGCTCTGGCGGACGCCGCCCGCGAAGCCGGGCTGAAGTTCTAAGCCCCGGTTCCGGAGCTAGCGGACGTAACAGAGAGAGGTAAATCCAATGGCTGGACCCCAGCGCCGCGGAAGCGGTGCCGGTGGCGGCGAGCGGCGGGACCGGAAGGGTCGCGACGGTGGCGCTGCCGCCGAGAAGACCGCGTACGTTGAGCGCGTAGTCGCGATCAACCGCGTCGCCAAGGTTGTCAAGGGTGGTCGCCGCTTCAGCTTCACCGCGCTGGTCGTGGTGGGCGACGGTGACGGCACGGTCGGTGTCGGTTACGGCAAGGCCAAGGAAGTTCCGGCTGCCATCGCCAAGGGCGTGGAAGAGGCCAAGAAGAACTTCTTCAAGGTCCCCCGTATCCAGGGCACCATCCCCCACCCGATCCAGGGCGAGAAGGCGGCCGGTGTCGTCCTGCTCAAGCCCGCCACCCCCGGTACCGGTGTTATCGCCGGTGGCCCGGTGCGTGCGGTGCTCGAGTGCGCCGGCGTCCACGACATCCTGTCGAAGTCGCTCGGTTCGTCGAACCCGATCAACATCGTGCACGCCACGGTGGAGGCCCTCCAGGGACTGCAGCGTCCCGAGGAGATCGCCGCCCGTCGTGGTCTGCCGCTTGAGGACGTTGCTCCCGCCGCTCTGCTGCGGGCGCGTGCAGGGGCTGGTGCGTAATGGCTCGCCTCAAGGTCACGCAGGTTAAGTCCTACATCGGCAGCAAGCAGAACCACCGCGACACCCTTCGTTCGCTCGGGCTCAAGCGCCTGAACGACGTGGTTGTCAAGGAGGACCGTCCCGAGATCCGCGGCATGGTGCACACCGTCCGCCACCTCGTGACGGTTGAGGAGGTCGACTGACATGGCGGAGCAGAACCCGCTGAAGGTCCACAACCTCCGTCCTGCCCCGGGCGCCAAGACCGCCAAGACCCGTGTCGGTCGTGGTGAGGCGTCCAAGGGTAAGACCGCAGGTCGTGGTACCAAGGGCACGAAGGCCCGTTACCAGGTTCCGGAGCGCTTCGAGGGTGGGCAGATGCCCCTCCACATGCGTCTCCCGAAGCTCAAGGGCTTCAAGAACCCTGCCCACAAGCAGTTCCAGGTCGTGAACCTGGACAAGCTGGCCGCGCTCTACCCGCAGGGTGGCGAGGTCACGGTGGCCGACCTGGTCGCCAAGGGCGCTGTTCGCAAGAACGAGCTCGTCAAGGTCCTTGGCCAGGGCGAGATCTCCGTGGCGCTGCAGGTGACGGTGGACGCCGTCTCCTCCTCCGCCCAGGAGAAGATTGCCGCCGCCGGCGGCACCGTCACCGAGCTCATCTGAGCTCGTTGATCTGACAACCGGGGATGTCCCAAAAGGGGCATCCCCGGTTGGTCGTTCCAAGGGGGGCACGGTCGCCGGTAAGGTGGCGTGCACTGCTAATCTCCGCGCGGCCTGTGTCCGTGCGGATTTTGACTGACTACGTATTCGTCGATCCTCAAGACCGTCACCTCTCACGTAGCCACGTGGGGGGCGCAGGAGGCACCGTGCTCACCGCGTTCGCCCGGGCGTTCAAGACGCCCGACCTGCGCAAGAAGCTGCTGTTCACGCTGGGCATCATGGTCCTCTTCCGGCTGGGGGCCCACGTCCCCGTGCCCGGCGTCGACTACCGCAACGTCCAGACGTGCATGGACCAGGCCAAGAGCGGGATGGGCCTTTTCGGCCTCGTGAACATGTTCAGCGGTGGTGCGCTGCTGCAGATCACGATCTTCGCGCTGGGGATCATGCCGTACATCACGGCGAGCATCATCCTTCAGCTTCTCACCGTCGTCATTCCGAGACTGGAAGCCCTCAAGAAGGAGGGCCAGTCCGGGCAGACCAAGATCACCCAGTACACCCGCTACCTGACCGTCGCGCTCGCGGTGCTCCAGGGCACCGGCCTCGTGGCCACCGCTCGCAGTGGTGCGCTCTTCGGCAACTGCACGGTCGGCAACCAGATCGTGCCCAACCAGTCGATCTTCACCACGGTCGTCATGGTCATCACGATGACCGCGGGCACGTCGCTCATCATGTGGCTCGGTGAGCTGATCACCGACCGCGGCATCGGCAACGGCATGTCGATCCTGATGTTCACCTCCATCGCGGCCGGCTTCCCGAGCGCCCTGTGGGCGATCAAGATGCAGGGCAAGCTGATGGGCGGCTGGCTGGAGTTCAGCCTGGTGATCCTCTGCGGTCTGGCGATGGTCGCACTGGTCGTCTTCGTGGAGCAGGCCCAGCGCCGCATCCCGGTCCAGTACGCGAAGCGCATGATCGGCCGCCGTTCCTACGGCGGTACGTCCACCTACATCCCGCTGAAGGTGAACCAGGCCGGTGTGATCCCGGTCATCTTCGCCTCGTCGCTGCTCTACATCCCGGCGCTGCTGGTGCAGTTCACCGGCTCCAAGGCGGACTGGGCCAACTGGGTCCAGGCCAACCTGGTCAAGGGCGACCACCCGATCTACATGGTCACGTACTTCCTGCTGATCGTTTTCTTCGCCTTCTTCTACGTCGCCATCTCCTTCAACCCCGAAGAAGTTGCCGACAATATGAAGAAGTATGGTGGATTCATCCCGGGCATCCGGGCTGGTCGTCCCACCGCGGAGTACCTGAGCTACGTGCTGAACCGCATCACGTGGCCTGGCTCGCTCTACCTGGGCCTGATCGCCCTGGTGCCCACGGTGGCACTGGTCACACTCAACGCGAACCAGAACTTCCCGTTCGGGGGAACCAGCATCCTGATCATCGTGGGTGTCGGTCTGGAGACTGTGAAGCAGATCGAGAGCCAGCTTCAGCAGCGCAACTACGAAGGGTTCCTCCGCTGATGCGAATCGTCCTCGTCGGCCCGCCCGGCGCCGGCAAGGGTACGCAGGCCGCGTACCTCGCCAAGAACCTCGCGATCCCGCACATCTCGACGGGTGACCTCTTCCGGGCGAACATCAGCCAGGGCACGCCGCTCGGCCAGAAGGCCCAGGAGTACATGCGTGCCGGCCAGCTGGTGCCGGACGAGGTCACGATCGGGATGGCCCGGGACCGCATGGAGCAGCCGGACGCCGCCGGCGGCTTCCTGCTCGACGGCTTCCCGCGCAACCTGGCCCAGGCCGAGGCGCTGGACGAGATCCTCAAGACGGACGGGCTGCGGCTCGACGCCGTCCTGGACCTGGAGGTCCCGGAGGACGAGGTCGTCAAGCGGATCGCCGGCCGCCGGATGTGCCGCAAGGACAGCAGCCACATCTTCCACGTGATCTACAACCCGCCGGCGACGGAGGGCATCTGCGACACGTGCGGTGGCGAGCTGTACCAGCGCGAGGACGACAGCGAAGAGACCGTCCGCAAGCGGCTGGAGGTCTACCACAGCGAGACCGAGCCGATCATCGACTACTACAAGGCCCAGGGCCTGGTGGTGACGATCTCGGCGCTCGGCAAGGTCGCCGAGGTGACCCAGAGGGCCATGGAGGCCCTCCCCGCGCGCGCCTGACGCACGCCGAACACGGCCGCGATGCCCCCACGGGCATCGCGGCCGTAGTGTTGTTCCCACGCGCCCGAGGGCGCGCCCACCGCAGAACCGAGGAAGGCAGTCCATGGTCGAGATCAAGACCCCCGAGCAGATCGCGAAGATGCGCGAGGCGGGACTGGTCGTCGCCGCCATCCACGCGGCCACCCGGGAGGCCGCCGTCCCCGGCGCCACGACCAAGGACCTGGACGAGGTCGCGCGGAAGGTGATCGCCGAGCACGGGGCGAAGTCGAACTTCCTCGGCTACGGCGGCTTCCCCGCCACGATCTGCACCTCGGTCAACGAGGTCGTCGTCCACGGCATCCCGGACGAGAAGACCGTCCTGAAGGACGGCGACATCATCTCCATCGACGCCGGCGCCATCGTGGACGGCTGGCACGGCGACGCGGCCTTCACGGCCTTCGTGGGCACCGGTCACGCTCCGGAGCTGGTCGAGCTCTCGCGGGTGACCGAGGAGTCGATGTGGGCCGGCATCGCGGCCGTGCGCAGCGGCAACCGCCTGGTCGACATCTCCAAGGCCATCGAGGGCTACATCCGCCGCCAGCCCCGCCCGGCCTCGGGCAAGTACGGGATCATCGAGGACTACGGCGGGCACGGCATCGGCTCCGAGATGCACATGGACCCGCACCTGCTGAACTACGTCTCCCGCAAGCGCGGCAAGGGCCCGAAGCTGGTCCCCGGCTTCTGCATCGCGATCGAGCCCATGGTGAGCCTGGGCACCGCGAAGACCCACGTCCTGGCGGACGAGTGGACGGTCCTCACCGACGACAAGAGCTGGTCCTCCCACTGGGAGCACTCCGTCGCCCTGACGGAGCAGGGCCCGCTGGTGCTGACGGCGGTCGACGGTGGCCGCGCGAAGCTGGCGGAGTACGGCGTGACGGCGGCACCGGACCCGCTGGCCTGAGGTGGTTCGTCCACCGGTCCGGCCGCCGGTTCGCCGGACGGGGTCCGGCGCAGCCGGCCGAAGCTTGTGAGGCGCTCCGGCGCCGAGCCCGCGAGGGCGGCGTCGGGAGGAGTGGCGCACTCCGTCGCCCTGACGGAGCAGGGCCCGCTGGTGCTGACGGCGGTCGACGGTGGCCGCGCGAAGCTGGCGGAGTACGGCGTGACGGCGGCACCGGACCCGCTGGCGTAAGGATCTCCACGGCGGGGCAAGCACCCTGGATTAGGCTTTCCGGTTGCCCTGACGTAGACTGATGCGTCGGCTCTCGTGTATCCGCATGCCTGCGTGCATACGGGGGAGTCGATCAAGGTAGCCGATTCGAAAGGCGAAGCGTGGCCAAGAAGCAAGGTGCCATCGAGATTGAGGGCACCGTGATCGAGTCTCTGCCGAACGCCATGTTCAAGGTGGAGCTCCAGAACGGTCACAAGGTCCTCGCGCACATCAGCGGCAAGATGCGGATGCACTACATCCGCATCCTCCCGGATGACCGGGTCGTCGTGGAGCTGTCTCCGTACGACCTCACGCGTGGCCGGATCGTCTACCGCTACAAGTAGATCTTGTCGACGCCCCGCTGCGGCGGGGCGCCGGCACTGACCCGGAGAACCTCACACCCATGAAGGTCAAGCCGAGCGTCAAGAAGATCTGCGACAAGTGCAAGGTGATCCGCCGCCACGGCCGGGTCATGGTCATCTGCGACAACCTGCGCCACAAGCAGCGCCAGGGCTGACGCAGAACCTGCACTCGCAGTTTCTTCGCGCGACGCATAGCAATACGTACATACGCAGGGCCCGTCCAGCCCAGGCTGGCGACACCTCCGGCGGGGGCCGGGGACCCGGACGTACCGCTCTTCCAGAACGGAAGGGCCGGCGGTCGGGAGTGGCACTGCGGAAGACCCCCGAGAATCAACTGGAGCCATTGAATGGCACGCGTTTCCGGTGTTGACATCCCGCGCGACAAGCGCGTGGAGGTTGCACTCACCTACGTCTTCGGTATCGGCCGCACCCAGTCGCAGGCGACTCTCGCCGCCACCGGTGTGAACCCGAACACCCGCGTTCGTGACCTTCCCGAAGAGGACCTGGTCAAGATCCGCGAGTACGTGGACGCCAACCTCAAGACCGAGGGTGACCTCCGTCGCGAGATCCAGGCCGACATCCGCCGCAAGGTCGAGATCGGCTGCTACCAGGGTCTGCGTCACCGTCGTGGCCTGCCCGTCCACGGTCAGCGCACCAGCACGAACGCCCGTACCCGCAAGGGCCCGCGTCGCGCCATCGCCGGCAAGAAGAAGCCGGGCAAGAAGTAGTCCGCAGCGGACGCTCACCAGCGGTCTTCGCTGTAGGACCGACCACCTCCCTCCATCAGGAGTAAGACATGCCCCCCAAGGGTCGTCAGGGCGCTGCCAAGAAGGTGCGCCGCAAGGAAAAGAAGAACGTCGCTCACGGCCACGCGCACATCAAGAGCACGTTCAACAACACCATCGTTTCGATCACCGACCCCACGGGCAACGTGATCTCCTGGGCCTCCGCCGGCCACGTCGGCTTCAAGGGCTCGCGCAAGTCCACCCCCTTCGCCGCGCAGATGGCCGCCGAGTCGGCCGCCCGCCGCGCGCAGGAGCACGGCATGCGCAAGGTTGACGTCTTCGTCAAGGGCCCGGGCTCCGGTCGCGAGACCGCCATCCGTTCGCTCCAGGCGACCGGTCTTGAGGTTGGCTCCATCCAGGACGTCACCCCCACCCCGCACAACGGCTGCCGTCCGCCGAAGCGCCGCCGCGTCTGACGCTGCGCCGTTCGCACGGCTGCTGCCTTGAGAGTGTGGGCGGTACGGCTCCTCGGAGCCGTGCCGCCCGTACCCTTGTAGTACCTCGGGACATCAAATAGTGGGTGTCCATGACTGAAGGATTCGCAACATGCTGATCGCTCAGCGCCCCTCGCTGACCGAAGAGGTCGTCGACGAGTTCCGCTCGCGGTTCGTGATCGAGCCGCTGGAGCCGGGCTTCGGCTACACCCTCGGCAACTCCCTGCGTCGTACGCTCCTCTCCTCGATCCCGGGTGCGGCGGTCACGTCCATCCGCATCGACGGTGTCCTGCACGAGTTCACCACCGTGCCGGGCGTCAAGGAGGACGTCACCGACCTCATCCTGAACATCAAGCAGCTGGTCGTCTCCTCCGAGCACGACGAGCCGGTCGTGATGTACCTGCGCAAGCAGGGTCCCGGCCTGGTCACCGCTGCTGACATCGCCCCCCCGGCCGGCGTCGAGGTGCACAACCCCGACCTGGTCCTGGCGACCCTGAACGCCAAGGGCAAGCTGGAGATGGAGCTGACCGTCGAGCGCGGTCGCGGCTACGTCTCCGCCGTCCAGAACAAGCAGGTGGGCCAGGAGATCGGCCGCATCCCGGTCGACTCCATCTACTCGCCGGTCCTCAAGGTCACCTACAAGGTCGAGGCGACCCGTGTCGAGCAGCGCACCGACTTCGACAAGCTGATCGTCGACGTCGAGACCAAGCAGGCCATGCGCCCGCGCGACGCCATGGCGTCCGCCGGTAAGACCCTGGTCGAGCTGTTCGGTCTGGCCCGCGAGCTCAACATCGACGCCGAGGGCATCGACATGGGCCCGTCCCCCACGGACGCCGCCCTGGCCGCCGACCTGGCGCTGCCGATCGAGGAGCTTGAGCTCACCGTTCGGTCGTACAACTGCCTCAAGCGCGAGGGCATCCACTCCGTGGGTGAGCTCGTCGCCCGCTCCGAGGCCGACCTGCTCGACATCCGCAACTTCGGTGCGAAGTCGATCGACGAGGTCAAGGCGAAGCTGGCCGGCATGGGCCTGGCCCTCAAGGACAGCCCGCCCGGATTCGACCCGACCGCCGCCGCGGACGCCTTTGGTGCGGACGACGACGCGGATGCCGGGTTCGTCGAGACCGAGCAGTACTAAGAGCCCGGGCCTCACGGCTCGATCTCGGCTGCGGGTCCGCTTCGGCTGATCGCGCAGTTCCCCGCGCCCCTCAGGGGGCGCGGGGTCTCCGACGGGCGACCGCCCGCTCGGATACTGACTCCGGTACCTGATACGGCCGGGGCAGACACCTAGGAGAAACACCATGCCGCGTCCCACCAAGGGTGCCCGTCTGGGCGGCGGTGCCGCGCACGAGAAGCTGATGCTGGCGAACCTCGCCAAGTCGCTCTTCGAGCACGGCCGCATCACGACGACCGAGGCCAAGGCCCGCCGCCTGCGTCCGGTCGCCGAGCGCCTGATCACCAAGGCGAAGAAGGGCGACATCCACAACCGTCGCCAGGTGCTGCAGACGATCACGGACAAGGGCATCGTGCACGTGCTCTTCACCGAGATCGCGCCGCGCTTCGCCGAGCGTCCGGGTGGCTACACCCGCATCACCAAGATCGGCAACCGTCGTGGCGACAACGCCCCGATGGCTGTGATCGAGCTGGTCGAGGGTGAGATCGCCAAGAAGGCGACCGTCGCCGAGGCCGAGGCCGCCACCAAGCGTGCGGTCAAGGAGTCCGAGGCCGCCGCCGAGGCTCCGGCCGAGGAGTCGAAGGACGCCTGACGACGCTGATGCGTGTCAGTGACGGGCCCGCCCCTTCCGGGGGCGGGCCCGTCCCGCATTTCTGAGAGGAACACTCGGTGAGTGACGAGGTGGCGCCCGGTTTCGTCCGGGTGCGGCTGGACCTGTCGTACGACGGCAAGGACTTCTCCGGCTGGGCCAAGCAGCGCGAGGGACAGCGCACGGTCCAGGGCGAGATCGAGAGCGCGATCCGGACCGTGACGCGGTCCCAGGAGACGTACGAGCTGACGGTCGCCGGCCGTACGGACGCCGGGGTGCACGCGCGCGGCCAGGTCGCCCATGTCGATCTTCCGGCGGAGGTTTGGGCCGAGCACGAGGACAAACTGCTGCGCCGGCTGGCCGGGAGGCTGTCGCACGACGTCCGCGTGTGGAAGGTCGCCGAGGCCCCGGCCGGTTTCAACGCGCGCTTCTCGGCGATCTGGCGGCGCTACGCGTACCGGGTCGTCGACCACGTCGGTGGGGTCGACCCGCTGTTGCGCGGTCATGTCCTGTGGCACGACTGGCCGTTGGACGTGGACGCGATGAACGCCGCGGCGCAGCAGCTGGTCGGCGAGCACGACTTCGCCGCGTACTGCAAGAAGCGCGAGGGCGCGACGACGATCCGTACGCTCCAGCAGCTGAGCTGGGAGCGGGACACCTCCGGCGTCATCACGGCGACCGTGCGCGCGGACGCGTTCTGCCACAACATGGTGCGCTCGCTGGTGGGCGCGATGCTGTTCGTCGGTGACGGGCACCGGCCGGTGGAGTGGCCGGGCAAGGTGCTGGCGGCCGGCGTGCGGGATTCGGCGGTGCACGTGGTGCGGCCGCACGGGCTGACGCTGGAGGAGGTCGGGTATCCGGCCGACTCGGAGCTGGCGGCGCGGAACCTGGCGGCCCGCAACAAGCGGACGCTGCCCGGAGCCGGTTGCTGCTAAGGGCCTGATGTCCTCAAAGGGCGCCGGGCGGACTGGAGTTACCAGCCCGCCCGGCGTCTTCGTGTATCCGGCGCTGCGTCAGCTCGCTGTGCCCGCCGCCAGGTTGACGGCGAGGTCGCTGTTGACGGTGAAGTACGGGCGGACGCCCGCCGTCGTCGGGTAGAGGTCGGTCTTGTTGCGGTCGACGATGTCGCCGGTGAGGCGGGCGATGCGAACGGGCTTGGCTCCGGCGGCCGTTCGCAGGGACAGGTCCCACGTGACGGCCTCGTCACCCTCGCGTGCCGCGCGCAGTCGCTCGTAGGGGAGGGTGAAGCGGAAGGTGTCGGGCGTCGGTGTCTCGACGTCCACGGTGACGCCGGCGGCGTTGTCGCCGCGCGGCGCGCCGATGACGGCCGGTGTCTCGTCGCCCGTCAACTCCAGGCCGTACAGGGTGCCTTCGACGGTGAGCGCGTCGTCCGCCGCCCGTACGGTGCGGGCTTCGGCGTGGGCCTCGCGGTGCCAGGCGCGCAGGGCGAGGTAGCCGTCGACGGTCGGGTAGGGCACCCACCAGGTGAACGGGCCGCCGGGCAGCGGCTCCAGGCCGAGCAGGCCGCGGCCTTCGGCGAGGTGGGCCACCACGCGGCGGCGGGCCTTGTCGTCGGCGCGGACCACGTGCAGGTCCCAGCGGCCCTCGCCCAGGCGCATGGTCGTGCGGTCGAGCACGGCGGTGTACGGGCCGCGCCCGTCGGCGGCGGGCTGCAGGGGGACCTCGACGGGCTTGCCCTCCTTGCGGCGGGTGACGGTCAGGGTCAGCTTCTCGCCGCTGACGCCCTTGCGCTGGACCGAGACGAGGATGTTGCCGTCGGCGTCGACGCGGCACGAGGCGACCGGGCGCAGCGGCTTGCCGGCGGTGTCCTTCGGGGCCTTCTTCGCCTGCGGGGTGGCGGGGGCGGCGGCCGGCCGGCGGCGCAGGGGCCGGACCAGCTTGCCGACGGCGCGCCGCAGCCGCCTGGCGAGCGGCAGGGGCTTGGGCGCCGCGGTGGGCTTCGGGGCGGGCCGGGCCGCAGGGGCGCTCGCGGCGTCCGCGTCCGGGGTCGCCGTCACGTCCGCGTCCGTGTCCGGGGTTGCGGCGGTGCGCGGGCCGCCCAGGCTGTCGATGAGCTCCAGGTAGGCGTCGGCGATGCGTTCGGGGGCGTAGCGCTGGGCGGAGGCGCGGGCGGCGGCGCCCATGGTGCGGCGCAGCTCGTCGTCCTCGATGAGTTTGAGCAGGCCCTTGGCGATGGCGTCGCTGTCGCCGACGGGGACGAGCAGGCCGTCCTCGCCGTCGGTGATGATCTCGCCGGGTCCGTGCGGGCAGTCGGTGGCGACGACGGGGACGCCGCAGCCCATGGCCTCGACGATCGTCATGCCGAACGACTCCTCGCGGGAGGTCACGGCGGCGATGGAGCCCTTGGCCCATTCGGTCTCGATGGGGGAGTGGGCGCCCATGAGGGTGATGGCCTCGTTCAGGCCGAGCGTGTCGATCTGCGTGCGCAGCTTGGCCAGCTCGGGGCCGCGGCCGTAGATGCGCAGCTTCCAGTCGGGGCGGGTGGCCGCGACGGTCTCCCAGGCCCGTACGAGCAGGTCGTAGCGCTTGACGGGGATGAGGCGGCCGGCGGCGACGACCAGCTTGGCGCTGGAGTCGGAGGGCTCGACCTCGGACGGGGGGCAGCCGTTGGGCAGGCAGACGATCTTCGTCCTGATGCCGGGGAACTGCTCGCGGTGGGTGGCCGCGTCCGCCTCGGAGACGGTGGTGTGGGCGTCGAGGCGGGGGATGGCGGCGTCCTGGCAGGCGCGGATGGTCGGCTCGTGGGTGCCGTAGATCCGGTGTTCCTGGCCGATGCGCAGGTAGCGGTCCTGTCCGAACTCGGCGAGGTACATCACCAGGCCGGGGCGGGTGGCGACGACGACGTCGGCGTCGGTCGTGGCCAGGTGCTCGGCGACGCGCTCGTCGGTGAGGGCGCTGAAGTGCGCGCCCTTGGCCTCGACCGGGGGGACGTGCTTGCTGTCCTGGTCGAGCAGCGGGTGGTCGCGGTCGGCGCCCTTCTCGGCGCGCCGGTCGATGAGGTTGACCAGCCGCACCTTGGGGTGAAGGGGGAGGCGGGGTTTGTCGCCGCTCCTGATGGTGGACACGATCTCCACGTCGTGCCGGGCGGCGAGGGCGCCGGCGACGTTGAACGTGGAGCGGATGGTGCCGCCGATGCCGTAGGCGTTCTGCAAAAGGAAAGAGATCTTCATGGCGTGTCTGCGCGACGCGCCGGGGGCGTCGCGCCGGTCCTTCCCCCTGGCCTGGGTGGTGTCCGGGTCTTCCCTTGCTGATCGGTCCGTCGGTTCCGGCGTGGTGCGAACCGCCGGTGGAGACCGTTGGGAGGGATTTCGATTGCCTGCGCAGCCTACATTGTGGCTTGGGTCACGCCGCAAGAAGGTGTGGAGGAGACCGCTCGGTGGGCGCTGGGAGGCGGAACGCGTGAGGGCGAAGGTGGCGGCGGTGGTGGTCTCGGCGGCCTTGGTGCTGGGCCTCGCGGCCGGCTGCGGCATCGGCCGGTCCGGCGGCGCGGGCGGCGGCACGGAGGAGGCGGGCGGGGCTGCGGAGGACAAGGACGAGCACGAGGCGGTGCGGGTGCTCGGCCACGCCCAGCTGCGTCACGCGGAGCTGGAGCCCCGGGAGGTGCCGGGCTTCCTGGTGGAGCGGGCGTCGGCGAGCACGGCGGGGCACGGTCTGCCCAGTACCGGCAGCCGGGAGTGCCGGCCGCTGGTGGTGGCGCTGGGCTCGCAGCCGCAGCCCGCGCCCGTGGCGTCGGTCGTGAACACCTTCGCCAAGGCCACCGGTGCGCAGGGCTTCCAGGGGCTGCTGGGCACGATCAGGGTCTCCACGTACGCGGGTGACGGTGCCCGGAGCACGGTGCGGGCGCTGCGGTCGGCGGCGGAGGACTGTGCGGGGGGCTTCGCGATGGAGACCGGCGAGGGCCAGCCACAGCGGTTCGAGGCGGTACGGGCGCTGCCGGCGCCGCACCTGGGTGACGAGGCGATGGCGTACCGCCTGGTCAACGCGGCGGAGCGGGCCCCGAGCCTGGTCACGGTCGTGCGGACGGGGGCGACGTTGTCGATGTTCTTCGCGACGCACTTGTCCGACCCGGGGGCCGTGGAGATCCCGCAGGCGCTGGTGGCGGCGCAGGTCGCGAAGGTGGAGGTGCTGCAGCGGGCGGAGCGGCCGCCCACGGCCCCGCCCCCGCACGCGGGCCCGGGGGCGGGGCCCGGTGAGGGCGGTGAGGCGGGGGACGGCGAGAACGACGGCGACGGCGGGGAGTAGGCCGAGCAGGCCGTGCGTCGCCGGCGGTCAGGTGTTCTCGGCCGGGGCCGGCGAGGGCTTGGCCTGGGGCTTGTCGGAGACCGTCTTGTCGGAGCCCTTGTCGGACGCCTTCGCGGAGGGCTTGGCCGACGGCTTGGGCGAGACGGAGGCCGCGGCCAGGGCGTTGGCCCGGTACATGATCCGGCGGAAGGTGTAGCCGGCGACGTCCCGGCCGGCCTGCAGGGCCTTGGTGTCGTCGGAGGTGACGGCGCTGCCGTTGGTGTAGCCGGCGACGGTGAAGTAGGCGTAGCGGCCCTCGGCATTCGCCGTGAGCCGGCAGGCGGTGGCGCGGCAGAAGGCGGGGCCGTCGTCCCCGGAGAGGGCGGTGATGTTGCCGGTGGCCTGCTCCTTCGCCTTGTCGGCGGCGGCCTTGTCGGCGAAGACGGCCACGCCGACGGTGACGGCGACGCCGTCCCGCTCGTAGGTGGAGCGCAGCACCTTCTGGCAGCCGTTGTCGGCGAGGACCTGGCCCAGGCCGCCCTGGGCGGCGGAGGCGCAGTCGGTGGTGGTGTCCTGGGCCAGCCGCTTGTAGGTGCGCTTGTCGAGGACGGGCTTGGTGTGCGGGAAGAGCGTCTTGGTGGAGAGCGGCGCCGTGTCCTTCTCCTCGGTGGCGATGAACTCGCGCGGGTTGGGCGGGGCCACCTGCGAGAACGTCGGCTCGGGGGAGCCCGCGGAGGCGCTGGGCAGCTTCTCGGGGGAGGGCAGGGCCTTGTCGTCGCCCTTGCCGGACATCATCACGGCGGTGGCCACGATCGCGGCGATCGCGCCGGCGGCCAGGACGCCGCCGCCGGCCAGCAGCCAGGTGCGGCGGCGGCCGCGGGCGGCGGTCTCGTCGGCGAGCCGTCCCCAGTCGGGGGTGGCCGCCTGGCCGGGTATCTGCTGCTGCCAGGGGGCGCCCGGTGCCGCGCCCGGCGGTATCTGCGGAAGCGGCTGGGGCGCAGGGGGCTGTGGAGACCCCTGCGGTGCCTGGGGCGCATGAGGCGGCGGCCCCCACGGCGGCGTGGACGGCTGATCCCCCGGGGCCCCCTGCGGCCCTCCCTGCCCAAAGCTCATGGCGTGCATCGTAAACCGGTTGGGCGAGTGCCCCGGGAGCGGAGAGAATCCCCGCATGGGACATGTGGAAGCGGCACATCTGGAGTACTACCTGCCGGACGGCAGGGCCTTGCTGGGCGATGTGTCGTTCCGCGTGGGCGAGGGGGCCGCGGTGGCCCTGGTGGGGGCCAACGGTGCGGGCAAGACCACGCTGCTGCGCCTGATCGCCGGGGAGCTCCAGCCGCACGGCGGCTCGGTCACCGTTACCGGCGGGCTCGGGGTGATGCCCCAGTTCGTGGGGTCCGTGCGGGACGATCGTACGGTCCGTGACCTGCTGCTCACGGTCGCCCAGCCGCGGATCCGGCAGGCGGCCGCGGCCGTGGACGCGGCCGAGCACGCGATCATGACGGTGGACGACGAGGCCGCGCAGATGGCCTATGCGCAGGCCCTGTCCGACTGGGCCGAGGCGCACGGCTACGAGGCCGAGACCGTGTGGGACATGTGCACCATGGCGGCGCTCGGCGTGCCCTACGAGCAGGCCCAGTGGCGGCAGGTGCGCACCCTCTCCGGCGGGGAGCAGAAGCGTCTGGTGCTGGAGTCGCTGCTGCGCGGCACCGACGAGGTGCTCCTGCTGGACGAGCCGGACAACTACCTCGACGTCCCCGGCAAGCGCTGGCTGGAGGAGAGGCTGCGCGAGACGAAGAAGACGGTCCTCTTCGTCTCCCACGACCGCGAGCTGCTGGCCCGCTCCGCCGAGAAGATCATCAGCGTCGAGCCGGGCCCGGCGGGCAGCGACGTCTGGGTGCACGGCGGCGGCTTCGGCACGTACCACGAGGCCCGCAAGGAGCGCTTCGCCCGCTTCGAGGAGCTGCGCCGCCGCTGGGACGAGAAGCACGCCCAGCTGAAAAAGCTGGTGATCAACCTGCGGCAGGCCGCGGCGGTCAGCCACGAGATGGCCTCCCGCTACGCCGCCGCCCAGACCCGGCTGCGCAAGTTCGAGGAGGCGGGGCCGCCGCCGGAGCCGCCGCGCGAGCAGGACATCCGCATGCGGCTGCGCGGCGGACGCACCGGCGTGCGCGCGGTGACCTGCGCCGGCCTGGAGCTCACCGGTCTGATGAAGCCGTTCGACCTGGAGATCTTCTACGGCGAGCGGGTCGCGGTGCTGGGCAGCAACGGCTCGGGGAAGTCCCACTTCCTGCGCCTGCTCGCGGGCGAGGACGTGGCGCACACGGGCCAGTGGAAGCTGGGCGCCCGGGTGGTCCCCGGCCACTTCGCCCAGACGCACGCGCACCCCGAGCTGATGGGCCGCACGCTCGTGGACATCCTGTGGACCGAGCACGCCAAGGACCGCGGCGGCGCGATGTCGGTGCTGCGCCGGTACGAGCTGGAGAAGCAGGGCGACCAGCCCTTCGAGAAGCTCTCCGGCGGCCAGCAGGCCCGCTTCCAGATCCTTCTGCTGGAGCTGGCCGGGACCACGGCCCTGCTGCTGGACGAGCCGACGGACAACCTGGACCTGGAGAGCGCGGAGGCGCTGCAGGAGGGGCTGGAGGCGTACGACGGGACGGTGCTGGCGGTGACGCACGACCGCTGGTTCGCCCGTTCCTTCGACCGTTTCCTGCTTTTCGGCGCGGACGGCAGGGTCCGCGAGGTGCCGGAGCCGGTGTGGGACGAGGGCCGGGTGGCGCGGGCCCGGTAGCGCGGCGTGGCGGCCGGTGGGATCATGACCGGTAGGACCGTGTTTTGACCCGGCAGGTGGGCTCCCGGTACTCTACGAGTTCGTTATGCGTATTGGCTTGGTCGTTCTCACGCGAGGGGCCCTTACGCTTGTCCGCCAGGATGGTCGTCGGCGGTCGGCACGCGGGTTGCGTCCCCGTTGTGCGGCCGGTTCCGTGTGATCGTCCAGTGCGGGCCGTGTCAGGACCCACTCACTGAAGAAGCGAAGGCTACGACCGTGCGTACGTACAGCCCCAAGCCCGGCGATGTCACGCGCCAGTGGCACATCATCGACGCGCAGGACGTCGTCCTGGGCCGTCTGGCCTCTCAGGCTGCCTCCCTGCTGCGCGGCAAGCACAAGCCCGTGTACGCCCCGCACATGGACATGGGTGACTTCGTCGTCATCATCAACGCCGACAAGGTGCACCTGTCCGGCAACAAGAAGACCCAGAAGATGGCCTACCGCCACTCTGGCTTCCCGGGTGGTCTGCGCTCCGTCCGTTACGACGAGCTGCTCGACAAGAACCCCGAGAAGGCCGTCGAGAAGGCGATCAAGGGCATGCTGCCCAAGAACTCCCTCGGCCGTCAGATGCTCTCGAAGCTGAAGGTCTACTCGGGCGACCAGCACCCGCACGCTGCCCAGCAGCCCGTGCCGTTCGAGATCACCCAGGTCAAGCAGGGCTAAGTCCCGGCCACCGCCGAACCAGAAAGTCTGAGGAGAATCGTGGCTGAGACCACCGCCGAGATGCCGGTCGAGGGCGTCGAGGAGTACACCAGCGAGACCGAGGTCGTGGAGTCGGAGTACACCTCCGAGTCCCTCGCCTCCCGCTTCGGCGACCCGCAGCCGGCTGCCGGCCTGGGTCGTCGCAAGAACGCCATTGCCCGCGTCCGGATCGTTCCGGGCTCCGGCAAGTGGAAGATCAACGGTCGCACCCTTGAGGACTACTTCCCCAACAAGGTGCACCAGCAGGAAGTCAACGAGCCCTTCAAGGTGCTTGAGCTCGACGACCGCTACGACGTCATCGCCCGCATCTCGGGTGGCGGCGTTTCCGGCCAGGCCGGCGCCCTGCGCCTCGGTGTGGCCCGCGCGCTGAACGAGGCGGACGTGGACAACAACCGCGGCCCGCTGAAGAAGGCCGGCTTCCTGAGCCGCGACGACCGTGCGGTCGAGCGCAAGAAGGCCGGTCTGAAGAAGGCCCGCAAGGCTCCGCAGTACAGCAAGCGCTAATCACGCGGCTTCGCTGCACTGCCCGAACGCCCCGGTCGGCACGATCCGTGCCGCCGGGGCGTTCGGCCATTACCGGTCAGGACTTGGTACGTATGTTCGGGGCCCGCTGGGCGGCCCCGCCCCGCTTTTTCGGAGGACACCTGTGGGACGACTCTTCGGTACGGACGGTGTGCGCGGTGTCGCCAACGCCGATCTGACGGCGGAGCTCGCGCTCGGCCTGTCGGTCGCCGCTGCGCATGTGCTCGCCGAGGCGGGGACCTTCGAGGGCCATCGCCCGGTGGCGGTGGTCGGCCGCGACCCGCGTGCGTCCGGTGAGTTCCTGGAGGCCGCCGTGGTGGCGGGTCTCGCCAGCGCCGGTGTGGACGTCCTGCGCGTCGGCGTGCTGCCCACGCCCGCCGTCGCCTACCTGACCGGTGCCCTCGGCGCCGACCTCGGCGTGATGCTCTCCGCGAGCCACAACGCCATGCCCGACAACGGCATCAAGTTCTTCGCCCGCGGCGGCCACAAGCTCGCCGACGAGCTGGAGGACCGCATCGAGCAGACCTACCGGGCGCACGCCTCCGGCGAGCCCTGGGACCGCCCCACCGGCGCCGGCGTCGGCCGCGTCAAGGACTACGACCAGGGCTTCGACAACTACGTCGCCCACCTGATCGGCGTCCTGCCCAACCGCCTCGACGGCCTCAAGGTCGTCATCGACGGCGCCCACGGCGCCGCCTCCCGCGTCTCGCCCGAGGCGTTCTCGCGCGCCGGCGCCGAGGTCATCACCATCGGCACCGAGCCCGACGGCCTCAACATCAACCACGAGTGCGGCTCCACCCACCTGGACAAGCTGCGCACCGCCGTCGTCGAGCACGGCGCCGACCTGGGCGTCGCCCACGACGGTGACGCCGACCGCTGCCTGGCCGTCGACGCCAAGGGCAACGAGATCGACGGCGACCAGATCCTCGCCGTGCTGGCGCTCGCCATGCGCGAGGCGGACTCGCTGCGCAAGAACACCGTCGTCGCCACCGTGATGTCCAACCTGGGCTTCAAGCTGGCCATGGAGCGCGAGGGCGTCCAGCTCGTCCAGACGGCGGTCGGCGACCGCTACGTCCTGGAGGAGATGAAGGCGAACGGCTTCGCCCTGGGCGGCGAGCAGTCCGGCCACGTCATCGTCCTCGACCACGCCACCACGGGCGACGGCACCCTGACCGGCCTGATGCTGGCCGCGCGCGTCGCCGCCACCGGCCGTTCGCTGGCCGACCTCGCGGGCGTCATGGAGCGCCTGCCGCAGGTGCTGATCAACGTCCGTGACGTCGACAAGTCCCGCGTCGGCTCCTCCGAGGAGCTCGCCGAGGCCGTCAACGCCGCCGAGCGCGAGCTGGGCTCCACCGGCCGGGTGCTGCTGCGCTCCTCCGGCACCGAGCCGCTCGTCCGGGTGATGGTCGAGGCCGCCGACATCGAGCAGGCGCGCACCGTCGCGCAGCAGCTGGCCGACGTCGTGAAGTCCGCCCTGGGCTAGGCCCCGCTCCTCCCGTCGCTCGCGCCGCCCCGCCCGGAAACCGCTCCGGGCGGGGCGGCGCGGGCGTCGGGCGGGGTCAGAGCTTGCGCAGCGACAGCCGCTGGACCTTGTGGTCCGGCCCCTTGCGCAGGATGAGGTTGGACCGGCCGCGGGTGGGCGCCACGTTCTCCAGCAGGTTCGGCTTGTTGATCGTGCGCCAGTTGCGGCGGGCGTAGTCCAGCGCCTCCTCCTCCGAGACCTGGGTGTAGCGCCGGAAGTAGGAGTCGGGGTCCTGGAAGGCCGTCGCGCGCAGCTTCTTGAACCGCTCGTAGTACCAGCGCTCGATGTCCTCGGCGCGCGCGTCCACGTAGACGCTGAAGTCGAAGAAGTCGACGAGGCCGACGCGGGTGAGCCCGTCCTTGCCGGGCAGGGCCGGCTGCAGGACGTTGAGGCCCTCGATGATCAGGATGTCCGGGCGGTGCACGGTCAGCCGCTCGCCGGGCACGATGTCGTAGATCAGGTGGGAGTAGACCGGTGCGGAGACCTCGTCCTTGCCGGCCTTCACGTCCGCGACGAACCGGGTCAGGGCGCGGCGGTCGTACGACTCGGGGAAACCCTTCCGCGACATCAGCCCCCGCGCGTGCAGCTCGGCGTTGGGCAGCAGGAAGCCGTCGGTGGTGACCAGCTCGACGCGCGGGTGCTCGGGCCAGCGGGCCAGCAGGGCCTGCAGCAGCCGGGCCGTGGTCGACTTGCCCACCGCCACGCTGCCGGCCACCCCTATGACGAAGGGCGTGCCGCGCTGGGCCCCCTTCTCGCCCAGGCTCTCGCCGAGGAAGGTGTTGAGCGTGCCGCGCAGGCTGCCGGTGGCCCCCACGTAGAGGTTGAGCAGCCGGGACAGCGGCAGGTAGATGTCGCGGACCTCGTCGAGGTCGATCACGTCACCGAGCCCGCGCAGCCGCTCGACCTCCTCCGCCGTCAGGGGCAGAGGGGTGTTCTCCCGCAGGGCGCTCCACTGCGCGCGGCTGAGGTCCACGAACGGGGACGAGTCTGCGCGGCGTCGTTGCTGCGGGTCCATGGTGGTCGGCACGGGCCCATTGTGCGCGCGTGCGGCCCCGGCGGGTGACTTCGGGGTCCGTTTCTGCCGTGACGGAAGGGGGTCGAGAGGTTCCTGTGGGTGAAGTTCTCTCGCGGGGTCTGTACCTACTCGCGGGTCAGGACTACGTTCCTCCCCCCGGTCCGCACGAGGCGAGGAGCTCTGCTCCGTGTTCGTTTTCTTTCTGGTTCTCCGGCTCGCCAGGAGGCGCGTACGGCGCCTCGTCCACCGTCGCTGTCCCGCCCCCGCCGCCCACGCCGCCCGCGCGGCCCGTCCGGACCTCGCCGGGCAGGTGTGCGGCGACCTCGCCGCCGAGCTGCCGGACGAGGACCTCGGCCAGGACCTCGACGACTGCCTCGACCGGTATGTCCTCGGCAGCAAACCGCGCTGCGAGGAGGTCGAGTACCTCGAACTCGTGCAGGAGGCCATCGACCGGATCGAGCGCGGCCGTTGACCCACGGGCGTCGGCCCCCGGGCCGTACGCTGCACCCCATGTGCGGAATCGTTGGCTATGTGGGAGGGCAGTCCGCCCTCGACGTCGTATTGGCAGGGCTGCGGCGGCTGGAGTACCGCGGCTATGACTCGGCCGGAGTGGCGGTGCCGGCGGACGGCGGGCTCGCCGCCGCCAAGAAGGCGGGCAAGCTCGCCAACCTGGAGAAGGAGCTGGCCGACCGGCCGCTCCCCTCCGGCACGACCGGCATCGGCCACACCCGCTGGGCCACCCACGGAGGCCCCACGGACGCCAACGCCCATCCCCACCTCGACAACCCCGGCCGCGTCGCCGTCGTCCACAACGGCATCATCGAGAACTTCGCCGCGCTGCGGGCCGAGCTGGCCGAGCGCGGCCACGTCCTGGAGTCGGAGACCGACACCGAGGTCGTCGCGCACCTCCTCTCCGAGGTCTTCTCCTCCTGCGGCGACCTCGCCGAGGCCATGCGGCAGGTCTGCCGCCGGCTGGAGGGCGCGTTCACGCTCGTGGCGGTGCACGCGGACGAGCCGGACGTGGTCGTGGGCGCGCGGCGCAACTCCCCGCTGGTCGTCGGCGTCGGCGACGGCGAGAACTTCCTCGCGTCGGACGTGGCGGCCTTCATCGCCCACACCCGGGAGGCGATCGAGCTCGGCCAGGACCAGGTCGTCGAGCTGCGCCGCGACGGCGTCACCGTGACCGGCTTCGACGGCACGCCGGCCGACGACGCCGTCCGCGCGTACCACGTCGACTGGGACGCCTCGGCCGCCGAGAAGGGCGGCTACGACTACTTCATGCTCAAGGAGATCGCCGAGCAGCCGCGGGCCGTCGCCGACACCCTCCTCGGCCGGATCGACGCCGCGGGCTCGCTGACCCTGGACGAGCTGCGGATCCCCGCGTCGGTGCTGCGGGAGGTCGACAAGGTCGTCATCGTGGCCTGCGGCACGGCCTACCACGCAGGGATGATCGCCAAGTACGCCATCGAGCACTGGACCCGCATCCCCTGCGAGACCGAGCTGGCCAGCGAGTTCCGCTACCGCGACCCGATCCTCGACCAGCGCACGCTCGTCATCGCCATCAGCCAGTCGGGCGAGACGATGGACACCCTCATGGCCCTGCGGCACGCGCGCGAGCAGGGGGCGAACGTCCTGGCCATCTGCAACACGAACGGCTCGACGATCCCGCGCGAGTCGGACGCCGTGCTGTACACGCACGCCGGGCCGGAGGTGGCCGTCGCCTCGACCAAGGCGTTCCTGACCCAGCTGGTGGCCTGCTACCTCGTCGCGCTGTACCTCGGCCAGGTGCGGGGCACCAAGTGGGGCGACGAGGTCGGCAGCGTGGTGCGCGAGCTGTCGGAGATCGCCGGGGAGGTGGAGGAGGTGCTGGAGACCATGGAGCCGGTGCGGGAGCTGGCCCGTTCCCTGGCCGGCAAGAACACCGTCCTCTTCCTCGGCCGCCACGTGGGCTACCCCGTGGCGCTGGAGGGCGCCCTGAAGCTCAAGGAACTGGCCTACATGCACGCCGAGGGCTTCGCCGCGGGCGAGCTCAAGCACGGTCCGATCGCGCTGATCGAGGACGACCTGCCGGTGGTGGTGGTCGTTCCCTCGCCGCGCGGCCGCTCCGTCCTCCACGACAAGATCGTCTCCAACATCCAGGAGATCCGGGCGCGCGGTGCGCGCACGATCGTCATCGCCGAACGCGGCGACGCGGCGGTGCGCCCCTACGCCGACCACCTGATCGAGGTCCCGCCGACCCCGGTGCTGCTGCAGCCCCTGGTGGCGACGGTGCCGCTGCAGGTCTTCGCCTGCGAGCTCGCCACGGCGCGCGGCAACGAGGTCGACCAGCCGCGCAACCTGGCGAAGTCGGTGACCGTCGAATGATCGTCGGAGTGGGCATCGACGTCGCGGAGATCGACCGCTTCGACGCCGCGCTGCAGCGGACGCCGGGGATGGCGGACCGGCTGTTCGTGGAGCGCGAGCTGTACCTGCCGAGCGGCGAACGGCGGGGCGTCGCCTCCCTGGCCGCCCGCTTCGCCGCCAAGGAAGCCTTGGCCAAGGCCCTGGGGGCGCCCCCCGGCCTGCTCTGGACCGACGCCGAGGTCGTCACGGAGGCCGGCGGCCGCCCGGCCCTCGTCGTGACGGGGACGGTGGCGGCACGGGCCGAGGCCCTGGGCGTGCGGAGCTGGCACATCTCGCTGAGCCACGACGCGGGGGTGGCGTCGGCGGTGGTGATCGCGGAGAAGTAGTCCTTGCGGGGGCGACGGTGAACGGTCCCTTGGGCAGGGGCCGTTCACCATTGTCCCGGGCGTGGGCGGCGGTACCGTTCTTGTGTCGTGTCAGAACGGAGCTCTGTATGCCCCCGCACAGTGACGACTACACCGGCGCGCGCATCGCGCGTGCGCGCAAGGTACGCCGCCTGACCCAGAGAGAGCTGGCGGAACTCTCCCACGTCTCCTACAGCACGCTGACGAAGGTGGAGCAGGGTGCCCTGCCCGCGAGCCCTTCCGTCACCGGGGCCCTGGCCCGCGCCCTCTCGGTGCCCGTCACCGAGCTGACCGGGCAGCCCTACCTGGACGAACTCCGGGCGGACCAGCTGGACGGGCTGATCCAGCCGATCCGCGAGGCGCTCAACATCTACGACCTCGGGGCCGACCCGGACGTGACGCCCCGCCCCGTGGAGGAGCTGGAAGCGCACGCCGAGGAGCTGTGCTCCATGGTCCGCGCGACGCGCATCAAGCAGGTCGCCGCGGACCTCCCCGGCCTGATCCACGAAGCCACCACCACGGCGCACACGACCCCCAAGGACCGCAACTGGCGCGTCCTCGCCAGTGCGTACCGCACTGCTTACGACGTGACCACGAAGCTCGGTTTCCCCGACCTCTGCACGGTCGCGCTGGACCGACTGGACTGGGCCGCACAGCGGGCCTCGGACCCGGTGCTGGGCGGAATGCGCCAGTACCTGCGGGCCCTGGCCTACCTCCGCGCCAGCGATTACCGCACGGGAAAGCGGCTCGTGGTGCTGGGAATGTCCACTTTGGCGCAGGCCGAGCCGGGTCGCGTCCGCGACGTCGTCACCGGGCAGTTGCACCTGGGCGCCGCCGTGCTGGCGGGCCGCGACAAGGATGAGACGGCCGCCGACGGCCACCTCGCCGAGGCGCGGCGGATCGCCGAGCGCACGGGCGCGGCCGAGAAGGTGCACTGGCTGTCCTTCGGCCCCACCAACGTCGTCGCCCACCGGGTGAGCGTCCTCGCCGAGCTCGACCGGTACCCCGAGGCCGTACGGGCCGCCGAGGAGAGTCCGCTCCCCGACGACTGGCCGCCCTCCCGCCGGGCTCACCACTACACCGAGGTCGCCCGCGCCGAGATGTGGACCGGCCGCACGGACGCGGCCTTCAAGAACCTGCAGCTGGCCCGCAAGGTGGCGCCGCAGCAGACGCGCTACCACCCGACCGTCCGGGAGACCTTCGCAGGACTGGAGTCGGCGAAGCGGCGCATGCCCGACAGTTTCAGCAACTACGGGGCCTGGCTGGGAAGATGACGGGCGGCAAGGCGTTGGCCGGGGCTATCAGTCACGTCTGACAGTTGGGGCCTTGTGGTGTCGGCAGGCTGTGAAGGTCAGAGGACCCCCGCGACCGCGCGAACGGTCCGGGGGCGTGGCCAACGCTGCTGAGGAGCGTCGACATGCGAGACCCTATCCGCCGCATCACCCGGTGGGCGAGAGCCCTTCTCGACGGCCACCGGCCGTCGAGGTCACCGGCCCCCGCAACGCCCGCACCGTGCACCCCGTACCGTGCGGTGATCACCGCGCACGGCATCGACCTCGTGGCGGTGCGCCCATGAGCGACGTGCCCGCCGAGAACTACCGTCTCTCCGCCCCCGTGGCGCCCGGCACCGCCCGGCTGGCCCGGGAGTTCGTGACCGCCTCCCTCATCGCGGCCGACCGGCGCCCGCTGATCGAGAACGCCCGGATCTGCGTCTCCGACGCCGTGACCAACGTCGTGCGCCACGCGCGCGTGCCCGAGCTCGCCGTCGAGGTGACGGTCCACGCCGGCCGCGTGGTCGTGGCCGTACGGGACGACGACCCCGGACGGCCCCCGTGGCCGCGGCAGCCGCACTCCGGCGAGGGCGACGGCAAGGGCATGGCCCTGCTGCGACGGCTGTCCCACGCTTCCGGCGTGACCTGGGTGTGGGACGAGCTCACGCCCGTGGGCAAGGAGGTCTGGTTCGAGCTGCGCGAAGGCGGTGGCACGGAGCTCGTTCCCACCGCAGACCGTGCAGGCCCGCACCCGTTCGTGATGACCGACGAGGAGGAACGCAGTGTTCAACCATGCTGATCGGCTCCCGGCCGACACGCCACTGTCGTCCGGCGCCGCGACCCCCGTGCCATGGGGCCTGCGCCGCATGGTGCCGCTTCGCAACGGATCACCGTCGGCCTGGCGGTACGCGGGCATCGATCCGGCCTCGCAGACCGGTCGGTGGGTCGGCGCGGACGGTGCGATGACTCCAGCTGAACTCGGCAAGCACGGCACTTCCGTCAACACCTATCCGCCCACGCAGGTCGGAAAGGACGGCAAGATGGACGCCGACTCCGGCCAGGACGCGACGCAGGACTAGGGGGAGCGTCATGGACGGACGCCCGGTGCTGGTCTGTACGCAGTACGAGGACGCGACAGCCGATCTGGTCATCGCGGAACTGAACCGGCGCCGGGTGCCCGTCCTCCGGTTCGATCCCGGTGAGGACTTCCCCGCCCGCGCGGTGCTCGCCGCCCGTACCGGGGCGGACGGATGGATCGGACGGCTCACGGTCGGGGACCGCACGGCGGACCTGTCCGCCACACGCGCCCTGTATCACCGGCGCCCGAACGCGTACGCGACGGACCGCGGCGGACAGGCCGTGCGGTTCGCCGCTCAGGAGAACCGGCGCGGACTGGGTGGTGTGCTCGGTGCGTTGCCGGGGTGCCTGTACCTGAGCCATCCACAGGCCATCGCGCGGGCGGAGTACAAGCCCGCGCAGTTGGACGCGGCGGTCCGGGAGGGGCTCACGGTCCCGGCCACCCTGATCACGAACGATCCGGCCGAGGCCAAGGTCTTCTGCGCCGAGCAGCCCAGCATCTACAAGCCTTTGCACGCGGGGGCGTACGACGTCGAGGGCGAGCCCGCCGCGATCTGGGCCGCCCCGGTTGCGCCGGGCGAGATCGACGGTGCTGTGAGCCACAGCGCGCACCTGTTCCAGGCGCAGGTGCCCAAGGTGGCGGACGTGCGCGCGGTTGTCGTGGGCGAGCAGGTCTTCAGTGCCCGGATCACCGCGCCACCCGGTGTCGTGGACTGGAGGGCCGAGTATCAGAGCCTCACCTACGAGCCTGTGGCTTGTCCGGAGGGGATGCGCGAGGCGCTCGTACGGTTCCTCGCCTCCTTCGGGCTGAGCTTCGGTGCCTTCGACTTCGCCGTGACCAGGGACGGCGCGTGGTGGTTCCTGGAGTGCAATCCCAACGGGCAATGGGCTTGGCTCGAAGGCGCGGTCGGCCTCCCGGTCACTGCCGCCATCGCGGACCTGCTGGAGAACGGAGTGAGCCTGCATGACTGACCTCCTGCCCTCGGAACACCTACGGGCCGGCCTCGCGCAACGGCTGTCCACGACCGGCGCTCTGCGATCTCCCGCGTGGGAAGCGGCCGTTCTGTGTGTGCCCCGTGAGGCGTTCCTCTCGCGCGGCTGGTTCGAGTACGAGGAGGGCGGGTGGTACCGGCCGGTGTCGGGGGACCCGGCTGACAGGCTTGTGAGGATCTACGAAGACGACACTCTGGTGACGCAGGTGGCCGGGGCCGTCTTCTCCGACCAGGTGGAGGGCCGCATCGCGGCGGCTCCTTCGTCGTCGTCCACCTTGCCGAGTCTGGTCGTGCGGATGCTCGAAGACCTGCGCGTGACCGAGGGGACGCGCGTCCTGGAGATCGGCACGGGCACGGGCTACTCGACGGCGCTGCTCTGCCATGTCGCCGGTGAGGGCAACGTGATCACCGTGGAGGTCGACGCGGAGGTGTCCGCCCGGGCCGGAATGGCGCTCGCGGGCGCTGGGTACCGGCCCACCCGGGTGGTCGGGGACGGGCTGGCGGGACACGAGGACGGCGGACGGTACGACCGCGTGATCGCCACCTGCGGCGTGCACACGGTGCCGGCCGAGTGGCTTGCGCAGACCCGGCCCGGCGGAGAGGTTCTGGTCACGGTCGGCGGGTGGATGCACGCTTCCGAGCTGGTACGGCTCACGGTCGCCGACGACGGCACGGCGAGCGGCACGGTCCTCGGCGGGCAGGTCTCGTTCATGCTGGCCCGCCCGCACCTCCCGCCGCCGCTGGGATTGCTGCCCGACCTCGACGACGGTGACGAGCGCCCCGCCCGGATCGTCCCGCAGGCCCTGGACGGCTGGACCGCTCGCTTCGTCGCCCAGCTCGCTTGCCCTCGTGCGCAGCGCATCACCTTGGACCGGGAGGGGCGCACGGAACACGTTCTGATCGACGTGGACGCGGGCGCCTGGGCGGCTCTGCGGGAGGAAGCCGGACGGTGGCTCGTGCGGCAGGGCGGCCCGGCGCGGCTCTGGGACGCGGTCGAGGATCACCTCGGCCGGTGGCGGGCGGACGGCGCCCCCGGCCCGGAGCGCTTCGAGATCACCGTGACCCCGGACGAGCAGATCATCACCTGGCCCTCCGCGTGACCGCGTGACCGCGTGACCGCGTGACCGCACCGAGCCCGGGCCCGGGCCCGCACCCCCGTGGCGCGTCCGGGCTCAGCCGTGCTCGTGACGTGATCCTCGTACCTCAAGCCGACTTGAGGTCAAGGCTTTCCCGAGCGCGCCGGAGGGTGGGGCGGTCCGGGCCCGTGTCATGGCGCAAGCTGGGGCACCGGCGGCTTTGACTCTCCAGCGACGGGAGACCCCAAGGTGGTGGACATGGACGACGGCACCCCGCTCTATTCCATCGGCGAACTGGCCCGGATGACCGGCCTGACGGTCAAGACGATCCGGTTCTGGTCCGATGCCGGCGTGGTGCCGCCGACCGACCGCACACCCGCGGGCTACCGGCTCTACGGGCCGCAGGCCCTGGCCCGGCTCGGCCTCGTCCGCACGCTGCGCGAACTCGGCGTCGGCCTCACCGCCATCCAGCGCGTGCTGGCGCGCGAGGTCACCGTCGCCGACGTCGCCGCCGTGCACGCCGAGGCTCTGGAGACGCAGATCCGCACCCTGCGGCTGCGCCGGGCCGTGCTCAGGGCGGTGGCCGGACGCGGGTCCACACCGGAGGAGTTGGAACTGATGCACAAGCTCGCGCACCTCACCGACGGGGAACGCCGCCGGCTGATAGAGGACTTCATCGACCACGCCTTCGACGGCCTGGACGTCGACCCCGGCTTCCTGGCCACGATGCGCAACGCCATGCCGATGCTGCCCGAGGACCCCTCGCCCGAGCAGATCGACGCCTGGGTGGAGCTCGCGGAGCTCGTCCAGGACGACGGTTTCCGGGCCGGCATGCGCAGGGCGGCCGACGACCAGATGCGGGCCTGGGCGGAGGCGGGCCGGCCGGGGGTCGAGGAGACGCGGCGGCAGGCGGATCTGATCAGGGAGCGGACGGGTGCGGCGCGGAAGGCGGGGATCGCGCCGCAGTCGCCGCAGGCCCGGCCGTTCGTCGACGACATCGTCGCGGCCTCGGCCGAGATGACGGGACGTCAGGACTCGCCGGAGTTCCGGGCGTGGCTCCTGGAGCAGCTGGAGAACGGCCACGACTCGCGCTACGAGCAGTACTGGCGGCTCCTCGCGGTGATCAACGGGTGGCGGCAGCCCGACATGGGTCCGGCCGTCGAGTGGCTGATCGCGGCGCTGCGGGCCGGGGGGCCCGCGGCCTGACGGGCCGGCGTCCGCCCGGCTCGGGGGTCCGGGCGGGCGCCTCGTCCGTGCGTCTTGCCGATCCCACCGCTCGCATGCGACGGCTGGCGTATCGTCTGGTCCGCTCGTAGCGCGGAGGGGGAGAGGCTGTGCACCCGGCGAGGGAACGCATTGCGGCGGTGTTCGGGAGGCGCCAGGGCAGTGGTTATCTGCTGGCGCCGAACGTCGTCCTGACCGCCGCGCACGTGGTGGGTGACTGCGACGCTCCCTCGGTGATCGTGCCCGGCGGGTCCGGCAGGGTCCGCTGCCGGGTGGCGTGGGCGCGGGACGACGACCGGCGGTGCGACGCCGCGCTGCTGGTCGCCGAGCGGGACCTGGTGCCGCCGCGGACCGCGGAGGCGTTCGAGCCGCTGGTCTGGGGCCGCGCCTACGACCTGCGCGCCTGGCCGGGCGCGCAGGCCATCGGCTACCCGCAGGTGCAGCGCGACGCCGGCGGCGAGCTCGACACCGAGCAGGTCCTCGGCACGCTCAAGCCGGGCAGCAATCTCCTCAGCGGGCGGCACGTCCTCGACAGCGAGTACGGCGCCCCCGGCGCCCCCGGCGCACCCGGCGACGGGGGCTCGCCGTGGGCGGGCATGTCGGGTGCGGCCGTGTTCGTGGACGGCCTGCTCGCCGGGGTGGTGTGCGCCGACCCGAACGGCTGGCGGCACGGCCGGCTGACGGTCACGCCGGCGGCGACGCTGTGGTCGGAGTTCAGCTTCCTCAGCGAGTGCCTGCTGGCGGGCCACAAGCCGGAGTCGCGCTCGCTGGCGTCGCCGCGGCAGCTGGAGATCGAGGCGTTCGAGCGGCGGCTGCGCGACTACGTCGTCGAGAAGTCCGGCGAGCTGACCATCATCGGGCTGACGCTCTCCGACGGCGAGGGCGAGACGTGGCCGCTCGACGCCGCCTACCTCAGCCTCGAACTCACCGGCGCCGCGCGGCCGGAGGCGCGTTCCGAGGGGACCTGCGCCGACGGCGGGCGGCGTGCGGTGCCCTCGCCGCAGCGTGCGGAGGAGGCGCTGGCGGGCCACCGGCGGGTGCTGCTCCGCGGTGCCGCCGGGTCGGGCAAGACCACGCTTCTGCAGTGGCTGGCCACGACGACCGCTCGGGGCGATCTGCCGCCGGGGCTCGGGCACTTGAGCGGCTGCATGCCGCTGATGCTGCCGCTGCGCACCCTCATCCGCAGAGGGTCGCTGCCGCAGCCGGAGGAGTTCCTCGCGGCCGCGGCCGGGCCGCTGGCCGGGGTGCCGGCGGCGCAGGGGTGGGTGACCGGCCGGCTGAACGAGGGCACGGCGCTGCTGCTGATCGACGGCGTCGACGAGGTGCCCGAGGCCGACCGCCGACGCACCCTCGCCTGGGTGAAGGACCTGCTGGCCGCCTATCCCGACGCCCGGTACGTCATCACGACGCGCCCGTCGGCCGTGCGCGAGGGCTGGCTGTCCGACGCCGGCTTCACGGAGCTGGAGCTGCTGCCGATGAGCCGCGGCGACGTGCTCGCCTTCATCGACCGCTGGCACACGGCGGCCGGGCAGGAGCACAGCGAGCGGCTACGGACGTTCAAGGAGTCGCTGAGCGCGGCCGTCGTCGCGAAACGGGACCTGGGCCGGCTGGCCACCAATCCCCTGATGTGCGCGCTGATCTGCGCCCTCAACCGCTCCCGCCGCGGCTACCTCCCGCACGGCCGCATGGAGCTCTACCGCGCGGCGCTCGACCTGCTGCTCATCCGGCGCGACCGCGAGCGCGAGATCGAGGTCGGCCTGGAGGGCCCGGAGCTGGAGCAGGCGCAGACCGCCCTCTTACAGAAGATCGCCTACTGGCTGATCCGCAACGGCCGTGCGGAGATCGAATGGCACAAGGCCGTGGAGATCCTCGACCGGGCGCTGCCCGCCATGCCGGCCGTCGCGGCGAAGGGCGGCGCGGAGGACATCCTGCGGCACCTGGTCGTGCGCAGCGGCCTGCTGCGGCAGCCGACGAGCGAGACCCTCGACTTCATCCACCGCACGTTCCAGGACTACCTGGGCGCCCAGGCCGCCGTCGACGACTGGGACTTCGACCTGCTCGTCAACCACGCGCACGACGACCAGTGGGAGGACGTCCTGCGCATGGCCGTCGGCCACGCCCCGCCGCGCGCCCGGGCGGAGCTGCTGCACAAGCTGCTGGAGCGCGGCGACGCCGAGGACGCCAACAGGCACCGTCTGCACCTGCTGGCCGCGGCCTGCCTGGAGCAGGTGGCCGAGGTCGACCCGGACGTCCGCACCCGGGTCGAGAAGGCCGCCGCCGAGCTGGTGCCCCCGCGCGACACGCAGTCGGCCAAGGCCCTGGCGGAGGCGGGCCGGATCGTCCTGGACCTGCTGCCGGGCCCGGAGGGCCTGTCCGACGAGGTGGCCCACGCGGTGGTGGTGGCGGCCACGACGGTGGCGGACGACCGTGCCATCCCCCTCCTGTCGCGCTACGCCACCCACCCCTCGCGCCAGGTGCGCGCCCAGCTGGCCTGGGCGTGGGACCGCTTCGACACGGACCACTACGCGCACGCCGTGATCGGCCGCCTCCCGTACGACGACGGCCTGGCGTTCGTGGTCAAGAACAGCGCCCACGAAGACGCCCTCCGGAGACTGGGCGGCCGGCCGGAGGTGTGGTTCCGCGGCACGTCTGGGGGAGGCGGCCCTAAGGACTGACGTCCAGGACTCGTACCGGCTGTCCTGCCCAGCGGCTGGGAGCGGTGGTGGCGACGAACGCGCCGTCGGGGCGTTCGGCGGTGGGCCCGGCTGCGTACTGCGCGTGTGCGACGGCCCAGGTGTCCTGGCCGGCGATGGCCAGAGCCCCGGGCAGGTCCAGGCCGAGGACGATGATGCCGGGCAGCGCGGCGATGTGCTCGGCCGTGCCGGGGCGGGCCCGGTCGGCTTCCACCAGGGCGCACGCGGGGGCGTACAGGTGCCAGTCCGCCTCGGTGTGTGCCCGGTGGATCAGCCGGGAGGTCATGGCGTTGCCCTGGCCGGCTGCCACCATGGCGGTGTCGTCGAGCACGACGTGGACATGGTCGCTCACCGGGACGCCTCCGCGAGGCGCCGGTCCAGCTCGGAGTCGAGCCGGGCTTCCTCCTCGGGGGTGGGGTCGTAGCCGTTCCATTCCTGCAGGAGCCGACGCGCGCGTTCGGCTTGCTCGGCGCGCTCGGCAGGAGTGAGAACGCTGGCGGCGAGGCGCGCCAGATAGGCGCGCAGGGACATGCCTTCGGCAGCGGCGACCTCGGCGAGGCGGTCGCGTGCTTCGGCGGGAATGCGAATGTTGGCGTCGGCCATGGGGCTGTCCTTCCACTCGCCGCCGAGGATACGGGTACGCACCCGTACCCGTCGGGCTCCGCTACGGGAGTCACCCGATCGAGACGTCCCGCCACACCCCCCGCAGCTCCTCCGCCACACCCAGTGCCGTGATCGGGGCGGCTCCCAGTTCCCGGGCCGCCAGGCCGTGCAGGTACGCGCCCACCGATGCGGCGTCCCGTCCCGTCAGTCCCGCCGCCAGCAGGGAGCCGGTCAGGCCGGACAGGACGTCTCCGCTGCCGGCCGTCGCCAGCCAGGGGGTGCCGGTGGGGTTGACCCGGACCGCCGGGTGCGTGGTGGAGGCGATCAGGGTCGTGGAGCCCTTGAGCAGGGCGGTGACGCCGAAGCGGCGGGCCAGTTCGCGGGCGGCCGGCAGGCGGGCCGCCTCGACCTCCTCGCGGGACAGGCCCAGCAGGGCGGCCGCCTCTCCGGCGTGCGGGGTCAGGACCGTCGCGGCGGAGCGGGACCGCACGGTGTGCGGGTCCAGCAGGCGCAGGCCGTCGGCGTCGATCAGGACGGGGACGTCCGACGCCAGGACGTCCTCCAGTGCCTGCCGGGCGTCCGCGCCGTCCCCCAGGCCCGGCCCGGCCACCCACGCCTGGACGCGGCCCGCCTTCGACGGGGGCCCCGTCGTCACCAGGGTCTCCGGGAAGCGGGCGATCACCGCCTCCGCCGCCGGCCCCGCGTAGCGGACGGCGCCCGCGCCGCCCGCCAGGGCGCCGGCCACGGCCAGCACCGCCGCGCCCGGGTAGCGGGCCGAACCGGCCACGACGCCCACGACGCCCCGGCGGTACTTGTCGCTCTCGGCGGCCGGCCGGGGCAGCAGCGCGGCCACGTCCGCGTGCTGCAGGGCCTCCAGGTCCGGCTCGGCCGGCAGGTGCGGCCCCAGCCCGATGTCCACCAGCCGCAGCGCACCCGCGTGCTCGCGCGCCGGATCGATGAGCAGTCCCGGCTTGTACGTGCCGAAGGTGACCGTCGCGTCCGCCCGTACCGCCGCCCCGCGCACCTCGCCGCTGTCCGCGTCGACGCCGCTCGGCAGGTCGACGGCGAGGACCGGTGCGCCCCCGTCCTCCGCCGCCCGCACCAGGGCCTGCGCCTCGGGCCGCAGGCCGCCGCGGCCCCCGATCCCGACGATGCCGTCGACGACCAGGTGCGCGCGGGCGAGCGCCCGCCCGGTGGCCGGCCCGTCCGTGGCGGGCACGGCCCGGCCCCCC
>NZ_JAIXMK010000083.1:0-29936 GCF_020328095.1 Streptomyces sichuanensis | reverse complement strand
CGCCGGGGCCGGCGGTGCGGCCGGGCGCGTCGGCCTCGTGGACCACGTCGGCCCCGGCCGTCCGGCCCGGCGCGGCGCCGGGCCCCCCGGGCCGTACGTCCTCGCCCGGCGTTCCCGGCCGTACGCAGTGGTCCAGCAACGCCAGGGACCCGGCCAGATCACCCGCGCGGGCGGCGTCCGCGATCTGCGTCAGTCGTTGCTCCAGGACGGCGTCCGCCACCGTCGGTGCCGACACCAGCAGGACGCCCGTGGCCGGGGGCACCGACGGCAGCAGGGCCTGGGCCAGGGCTCCGCCGAGGGCGTTGCCGCACAGCAGGTCGAACGGGCCTACGCGGGGGAGGAGTTCGCGCCAGCGGTCGGTGAAGGCGGCCAGCGAGGTGATGTCCTCGTCCCACGCGGCGAGCGTGTCGACGACGGTGACGTGGACGCCCGCGTCGGTGAGGGTGCGGACGACGGGTGCGAAGAAGGCGCCCTCGTCCCACTCGGGCAGCACGGGGGCGAGGACGAGGGCCCTCGCCCTGGCGGCGGCGGTCCTCGGGGCGAAGACCGCCGCCGGCACAGGAGATGCGGCCCAGGTCACCGGGCCACCGACAGGGTCCGTGCGGCCTCGACGCCGGCGCGGTGCCCGCAGTTGACGGTCGTGCGGTGTTCGACGGACAGGTCGTACTGGCCGAGCAGCAGGTCCGGCAGCGGCAGCGAGGGCGTGCCCTCGGGGATGTTCGCGAGCAGCAGGTCGGCGAGCTCCAGCAGCGGCGCCAGGTGGAGGCGGCCGCCGTCCTGGGCCGTGCGCTCCAGGTGGGCCATCCACTGCTCGGCGATGAGGTTGCCGGGGCCCTTGCCCATGCCCTGGACGGAGGAGTCCATCCAGGTCGCGCCGTGGTCCATGGCGGCGATGGCGTTGGCGAGGGCCAGGCCGAGGTTGTTGTGCGCGTGCAGGCCCACCGCGCCGTCGACGACGGACCGGGTGAGGGTGGTGAGGGAGGCGGCGTCCACCGGCGACAGGGCGCCGTTGGAGTCGGCCAGGTAGACGACGTCGGCGCCGGCGTCCGAGCTCGCGGCCGCCAGCTCCACGACCGTGCGGGCCGGCAGCTGGCTGACGCGGGCGAAGTTGACGCCCACGGTGAAGCCGAGCTCCTTGGCCTGGCGGATGCGGTCCAGGCCGGCCTCGTAGCCCCGCGGGGGCAGGACGATGCGGATCAGGCGGGCGCCGGCCCGGTACATGTCCGGGAGGTCGTCGTCGTTGATGTTCTTCGGGTGGAGGATCAGGGCGACCTTGTCGGCGCCGATCTCCTCCGCCACCGCCGCGATGTAGTCGTCCTCGCCGCGCCCGGTCAGACCGAGATCCGGGATCGGGGCGAAGGAGCCCTTGCGGTAGCCGATCTCGACCCAGTCGAATCCCGACTCCACGCTCAGCTTCGCGTGCTTGAGGGCGTAATCCAGCGGGAAGTTGAAGCCGTTCCGGTAACCGCCGTCGCGCAAGGTGACGTCTATGTTGATGATGGACATGGTGTGTTTCCCCCTAGTGGAATGACGTGACGGGCGGACCGCTTCACGCGGTCTGCCGCGCCGCCGCGTGGGTGGCGGCGATCCGGCCGAAGACCAGCGAGCGCAGCACGGAGGTCGCCGGCGGGTAGGAGTGGTAGTAGAGGCCGGTGGCCTCGCCCGCGGCGTACAGGCCGGGGATGGGCGCGCCGGACGGGGTGACGACCCGGCCGTCGAGGTCGGTGCGGATGCCGCCGTAGGTGAAGCAGACGGCGGAGGTGACGGGCACGCCGATGAACGGCGCGGTGTCCAGCGGCGTGGCCCAGTTGGACTTGGGCGGGGTGACGCCGACGGTGCTCTTGCCGTCGAGGCGGGTGTGGTCGAACTCGCCCGGGCCACAGGCGGCGTTGAACTCCGCGACGGACTTCTCCAGGCCCTCCGGGTCGACGCCCAGCTTCGCGGCGAGTTCGGCGAGGGTGTCGGCCTGCTCCGGCGGGACGTCGCTGAGCAGGGAGTTCATGATGCCGGGGATGGCCAGCGTCTTGGCGTCGGCGATCCAGTACGCCTCCTGGTCCTGGTTCTTCCAGATCTCGTAGCCGACGTGCTCGAAGGTGTTGTCCCAGGTGTCGCGGCCCTCGTCGAAGAAACGTTCCAGCTTGCCGTTGAGGAAGATGCCGCAGGCGGTGCCGTAGAGGACGGCGTCGGCGGCCTTGGTGCGGCGGTCCACCGGCTCGGCGTGGATCATGTCGAACTGGCCGGCGGTGTCGGCGCCCAGCTCCATCGCCATGCGCAGCGCGTCGCCGCGGTTGTTGGCGATGCCCGGCGCGATCAGCGGCAGGTCGCAGGCGCGCTCGCCGACGTAGCGGGTGAGGGCCTCGACGTTGCCCTGGAAGCCGCCGCAGGCCAGGACCACGGAGCGGCCGCGCAGGCGGCGGGTGCGGCCGTCGCGGCCGCGGACGACGACGCCGTCGACGGCGCCCTCGTCGTCCGTGGTCAGGCGCAGCGCCTCGGTCTCGTAGCGGATGTCGACGCGCGGGTCCCTCTCCAGGGCGGCGCCGAGGTGCGAGACGATCGAGGCGCCGCCGCCGAGCGGGCTGGCGGGCGGGGTCATCGACGGGACGCCGCCGTCGAAGGTGTGCGGCAGCGGGAATGCGTCGTACGAGATCTCGACGCCGTGCCGCTCGACGAAGGCGAGGGTCTGCGGGGTCTCCCGGGCGAGCCTGGCGACGTAGGCGGTGTCGGCCAGGCCCTTGGACTCGCGGGTGAGGTGGTCGGCGTAGTCGGTGTCGAGCTGCCGGTCCTCGTCGACGCGCAGGAAGGCTCCCGTCCAGCGGGTGGCGCCGCCGCGGTCCTCCTTCGCGGACCTCTCCAGCACCGCGATGCGCACGGGCGTCCCGCGGTCCGCGGTGGCCTCGGCGTAGGTGACGGCGGCGGACAGGCCGGCGGCCCCGAAGCCGATGACGACGAGGTCGTATTCCTCCGGCTGTGACGACATGGGAGTTCTCCTGTGGGAAGAGTGTGCGGAAGTCGAGGGGGGTGGGGGTGGGGGTGCCGGGTGGCGTCAGCGGGCGGGGGTGATGACCCGGCTGGTGCGGTAGAGGCGGTACTTGGCGCCCGTCGTGGTCTTGGCGAACGCCTGGTAGCGGGCGGTGAACTCCGGGTCCTCGAAGATCGCGTCGAATTCCTCCCGGCTCGACCACGCCGCGAAGTTGACGATGGCGTCGCCCTCGACGCTGGTCAGCAGGCGCGAGCCGCGGAAGCCGGCGGCCGTGGCGGAGACGTGCTCGACGGCCTCGGCGAGCGCGTCCACGGACTCGGCGGGGGAGTCGGTGGTGGCGACGTTGATGAGGAAGACGGAGTCGCCGGGCTCGGGGGCGGTGACGACGCCGGGGGACGCGAACCGGGCGTCGAAGGCGGCGGTCTCGTACGAGGCGATGCCCAGCTCGTGCCAGGGGTCGCTCTCGATGAGCGCGGTGACCTGGTCCTCGTCGAGGTCGGCGGTGACGATCACCGCGCCGCCCCCGGCCTTCGGGCCGCTGAGCAGGATGCGGCCCTGGTCGGCGTGGGTGCGCAGCCACTTCTTGTGCCCGGCCATGTGGGCGTCCACGACGTCGCGGGACTGGAGGTAGGTCAGGGTCAGGACGTGAATCATCGTTTCCTCTTCGGGATCGGTGCTCGGTGGGGGGGTGCCGGTGCCGTCAGGCGCCGGCGGGGGCCGTGATGCCGCGGGCGAGGCGGCCGAGGGCGTCTTCGGCCTCGGTCGCCAGGGAGCGGACGACGTCGCCGGCGGGCCGGATGTCGTGGACGAGGTCGAGCACTTCGCCCGCGAACATGGCGCGCTGCGAGGTGTCGTCGCGGGCCACGGCGTCGAGCCAGGCCGGCTCCACCTCGGCGCGCCGCTCGGCCAGTTCCTCGTCGCGCCCCTCCCAGGTGCGGGTGAAGTCGTTGGCGACGGTCCGGGCCGTGTAGACCTCGTCCCAGGGGATGCCGCGGACGACGTCGAAGGCGCGGCTGTCGACGGTGTCGGCCGTACGGGCGCTCACCATCGTGGCCTTGAAGCCGGGCGTGGCCAGGGACTCCTCGGTGGCGGCGAAGCGGGTGCCCACCATGGCGCCGTCGGCGCCCAGGGCGAGGGCTGCCGCGAGGCCCCGGCCGTCGGCGATGCCGCCGGTGGCGACGACGGGCACGGCGCCCCGGACGACGTCGAGGACGGCGGGGATCAGCGGCAGCGTGGCCAGCCGGCGCTTGTGGTGACCGCCCGCCTCGGCGCCCTGGGCGACGATGACGGAGGCGCCGGCCGCCAGCGCCACGGCCGCCTGCTCGGGGTCGTGGACCTGCACCACCACGTGCGAGCCCGCCTCGCGGGCCCGGCCCACGTAGCGGTGGACCTGCTCCGGGTCGCCGAAGGAGAGGGCGACCACCGGGGGTGCGTAGCCCATGACCTGCTCCCATAGGCCGGGGCGCTCGTCGAACGTGAACATCACGCAGCCGACGCCCCAGACGCCGCCGGCCCGGGCCGCCTGCGCCACGTGCTCGTCGATGAAGGCCGCGTCGCCGTAGCTGACGCCGACCAGGCCCAGTCCGCCGGCCGCGGTGACGGCGGAGGCCAGCCGGCCGCCGGCCACCGACCCCATCGGTGCGCTGATCACCGGGTGGTCGATGCCGAGCAATTCGGTCAGCTTTGTCTTGATCACGCATTCCCCCTGGGAGATGAGCACGGGCAGACTGGAAGTCCGCGACGCTGCGGAGCAATTCCGGGAATTCGGCGGCTGCTGTCGTTCAAGCGCCGTGAACAACACGCTAGTTGGCTTGTTCGGGCTGCGTCCAAGACGAAAAAGATGTAGTTGCCATGCTGTTTTTCCTATGGCTGCAGGGCGGCCATAAGCGAAAAAGGATGGCGGCAATAGCCGCCATCCTTCGGTCCGTTATCGCTTCGCGCGTCAGCGGCCGAGTGGCCAGTAGCGCGCGGCCGCCACCCGGCGCAGGGTGCGCGCGTGCGGGCCGCCGTCGAGCGCGGCCAGCGCGAGCCGTTCGCGGGGCGCGCCGTGCGGGGGCAGTGGGCGCCAGGTGAGCTGCGGGTAGCCGTGCACGGAGGGCTGGGGGCGCAGGGCCACCAGGTCGGGGGTGGACTGCAGGGCGTGCACGAACAGGGCCTGCTGGTCGTGGTCCATCGGGTGCACCTCGGGCTGCCAGCCGAGCGCCGCGAGCTGCGACAGCACGGCCTCGGCATAGCCCGGCGCGCACCCGGTGTCGAACCACAGCAGTCGCTGGGCGGCGAGGTCGGCCCAGGTCAGCGCGGGCCGGGCGGTCAGCGGGTGTTCGCTGTGCAGGACGATGCCGAGGGGCTCGTCCCAGACGGTGGCCAGGACGAGCCCCTCGGCGTCGATGGGGATCCGTACGACACCGAAGGCCAGTTCCCCGTGCTGCAGCAACTCCAGCTGGCTCGCCGAGTGCACGCTGCGCATCGTCAGCCGCGGCGCCGGGCCGCCCTCCGCGCCGTCGGGCCGGGCGCTGCGGCCGGTGAGCCCGCACTGGATCTCGGCGAGCACCTCGGCGGGCACGCCGTGGCAGATGCCGACCGGGAGGTCGGCGGGGGCGGGCGCCGCCGCCGCGATGGCCGACCTGAGCCGGCCGGGGATGTCCCGGACGCCGTGGAGGAACGCGCGCCCGCCGGGGGTGAGTTCGACGCCGCGCGAGCTGCGGTGGAACAGCGGGGCGCCGACGCGCCGCTCCAGCCGGCGGATCTGCTGGCTCAGGCTGGGCTGGGAGATGTGCAGTTCCTGTGCCGCCGCGGAGACCGTGCCGGCGCGCACGACCGCGAGGAAGTAGCGAAGGTGGCGCATGTCGACGTCGTCGACGTCGTCCGTGCCGGGCGCGGGCTGGAACTCGTCTACCACGGTCATCTGTGTCCTCCGTTGTCGTGGTGCCGGGCGGTGGCGGTCAAGATTCCTTCGGGAAGGTATGTTTTTTGCCGGGGTTACCGGCCCGGTTTCCGGCGTGGTCTTCGGTGCGCTCCTTGGTGGACAGCGCCTCGATCAGGACCCGCCACGCCTCCTCCCAGCCCGGCAGTGGTTCGTCCGCCGCGCCGCGCCGCGAGGCGTGCAGGGTGCCGTAGACGAAGACCAGCAGCAACTGGGCCAGCACTTCCGGCGGATGGGGGCGCACCGCGCCCTCGTGCTGGGCCCGGCGGACGAGGGTGATCAGGCACTGCCGGGCGTCCTCGAAGACGTCCGGGGCGTCCGCGCCGAGCGGGCGCCGGTCCGCGGTCAGCCGCAGCGCCGCCCGGAAGCGGACGTCCGTGCACAGCCGGTCGGCGAGTCCCAGGGCGAGCGCTTCGAGCGCGGCCGCGGCCGTGAGGTCCGGCGTCTCGCAGTGCCGGCGCAGTGCCCGCCACGCCTCCAGCGCCTGCTGTACGAGCGCGCCGGCGATGTGTTCCTTCGAGGGGAAGTGCCCGTAGAGCGCCCCCTTCGTCATGTCGGTGCGCGCGACGACCGCGTGCATCGTGGTGTCCGCGTAGCCCCGCAGGGCGAACTCCTCGGCCGCCGCGTCCAGGATGAGCTCGCGCGTACGCCGGGCCCTCTCTTGCTGTGCCACCTCTTCCCCTTCCGTCCCGTCGGAGGTTGATCACTGCACACAACATACCTTCTGAAAGGTATGTTTTTCTGTGACGGCAGGGGCCGGGCCGTGGGGCCCGGCCTGCGGAGCGTCCTACGGGACGGCCGCGGACCGTGCGGTGCGGGGGCCGGCGGCCGCGGAGAGGACGGGCCAGCCGTGGTGGCGCGCCCGCGCCAGCAGGTCCGGGTCCCCGCCGACCACCGCCGGCCGGCCCACGGCCCGCAGCATGGCCAGGTCGCTCGCGTGGTCGCCGTAGCCGGAGCAGTCCTCCGCGGGCAGGTGCAGCCGGGCGAGCAGCGAGGCCACGGCCCGGGCCTTGGCCTCGCCGATCATCGGGCGGCGCACCTCGCCGGTGAGGACGCCGTCCGGCCCGGTGATCTGCTCGGTGCACAGCACCAGGTCGGCGCCCACGTCCCGGGCGAGGGGGTCGAGCAGCGCGTGCGTCGAGCCGGAGACCAGCACCACGCCGTGGCCCGCGTCGCGGTGGCGGTCCAGCGCCGCGATGCCGGCGGTCACGAAGGCCGCCCGGTTGCGGCGGTAGGCCGCGTACCACTGCTCGCCGGCCCGCTGCAGCCGGGCGAGGGGGACGCCGGCGAACCGGCGGTAGTAGGCGCGGTTCCGCTCGGCCCGGTCGGCGCCGGCCGGCAGTGCCCGGGCCACGCGGCCCGGGTGGCCCTCGCCGCCCAGGAATCCGCCGGGCTCGGACTCCAGCGTCCAGTAGCTCCAGAAGTCGAGCATGCTCTTGGCCGCCAGCACCGTCTCGTCGACGTCGAAGAAGGCGATGTGCCCGGCGCGGGCGAGCCGTTCGGTCCCGGAGCGCGGGCCCGCGCTCCGCTCGACGGCGGGCGCGCTCACGCGTGCCCCCCGTAGGCCGCACCGGCGTACGCGGCGGAGGCCGCCTCGAAGCCCAGGGCGGCGTGGCCGGCGGCGGCGCCGACGTCGCGCCACCGGCGCTGCAGCGAGTCGCTCTCCATCTGGCCGCGGATGCCGGAGGTGCGGAAGAGCCGGTCGACGGCCTCGACGCACATCTCGGCGGCCACGGCCGCGTCCCGCTGGTTCTCGGCCGTGCTCAGGGGTGTGACGGCGCCGCCGTCCGCGCGCTGCGCGGCCTGCAGGAGGAGCAGCCGGGCGGCCTCGATCTGTGCGGAGGAACGGGCCAGCACCTGCTGGGCGGAGGGCGTGTCGCGGGCCGGACGGCCGTCGACGCGCCGCCGCACCGCCGTCGCCTCCCGCCACTCGCGCAGGGCGCCGCGCGCACCGCCGAGCACGGGCGCGGCGAACATCAGCGCGGCGACCATCGGGTACGGCACCTGGTGGCAGCGCGCCGCACCGGGCTGGGCGGGCAGCAGGTCGGCGAGGGTGAAGGAGCGGTGCGCGGGGACGTGGACGCCCTCGCAGGCGACGGAGTTGCTGCCGGTGCCGCGCAGCCCGAGCGTGTGCCAGGTGTCCAGCACGGTGACGTCCGCGCGGGGAACGGCGAAGATGCGGTGCTCGCCGGGGTCGGCGGCGCCCGTGGGGCGGCTCGCGAGGAGCACCCAGTCGGCGTGGTCGACGCCGCTGGCGAAGGACCACTGCCCGTCGATGCGCCAGCCGTCGCCCTCGGCCACGGCCGTGCCCTGGGGCGGGACGATCGAGGCGGCGATCCGCACGTCGGGGCCGTCGGCCCACAGGTCGCGCTGACCGGCCTCGGGCAGATACGCGGCCAGCCGGCCGTGCGCGGCGTACAGCGTGGCGCACCAGGCGGCCGATGCGCAGGTCTCCGCGATCTGCGCGGCGCTCTCCAGCAGCGCGGTGAACGTGCCCGCGCTGCCGCCCCAGCGGCGGGGGACGAAGTGGCGGGCGAAGCCCGACTCGCCGATCTCCGCGGCGAGTTCCGGGGTCAGGCGCCGGCCCTCCTCCACGGCGGCGGCGTCCCGTCCGGCGATCGCGGCGACCTGTTCGGCGGCGACGGCCAGCGGGGAGAGCTCGGGCATGCCGGGCGGCGGGGTCAGGGGGGTGGCGGGTGCGGTGCTCAGCATGCCGTGCTGCCTTCCGTGCCGGGCAGGGCCGGCCGTACCAGCGCGGAGGCCAGGGTCCGGTCCTGCTGTGTGGCGGTGACGTTCAGGTAGGGGCCCGCCCGGAAGACGGGCTGGGCGGAGATGGTGACGGGGGCGTCGAGTTCGCCGAAGGAGTGGAAGGCGGTGCTCGCCGAGGCGAGGGACACCGGGCGGTGGGCTCCGGCGCCGCCGTCGGCGGCCGTCAGGACGTGCGCGGCCTGGCGGAACGCCTCCATGAGGACCATGCCCGGGATGTGGTCCGAGGCGTGGTCGAAGAGGACGGGGTGGTTCTGGTCCATTCGCAGCTGCCACGTGCGGGGGCCGGCCGTCCGGGCGGCGCCCGGCACGTCCGCCAGCAGGACGTCCGAGGTCCGCTGGTAGCCGACGGCCGCGGGATGCAGGGGAGTCGCGCGCTCCCACGCACCGGGAGCGGCGGGGGAGACGGGGTGGCGGTGCCGGATCCGGTCGTACCGCTCGGGGCTCACCGCCTGCCAGCTCTGGCACGCCGTGCCCAGGCGCCGTTCCCCGTGGTGGACGGTGGCCCGCAGCCGCATCCCGAAGCGTCCGGGACCGGTGGTCGTGGGCACGAGGGAGGCGTCGAGGGTCAGGGGCAACGGGCTGCCGTCCCCGGCCGGCAGGGGCTCGTCGAGGTCGAAGCCGAGGTCGCACAGGACGAAGGGACGGTCGGCCGGGACGCCGTAGAAGCGGTGCGACAGGAAGATGGTGGTCTGCCGGACGGTCTCGACGAGGAGCATGGGATCGGCGTGACCCCCGCTCCCGCGGTGGGTCAGGAACCGGTCGCGCGGCCACAGGGCGGCGACGGCGAAGCGGTCCTCGGCCAGCCGCCGGGCGTCGGTCAGGAACACTTCGGCCGCGGCGGCCTTGTGGACGGTGTGGCGCGGGACGCGGTGGGCGTGGCCGAGCCCCCGTCCTAAGCCCGGCAGCGGGCTTTCGCCCCGGGTGGACGACGGCGAAGGTGCAGTGGTGGCAGGCATGTGACGAACTCTCTCCCCCAAGGAGCCGACAGCTGTCCGGGAAGGCCCGGACCTGCGGCTCCCATGATCGGTATGACCGCAAATCGAAAATATACCGGCGGGAAGGTATATTGCAATGGCCGTCCGGAGACCCCTCGCCCGGAGGCCATGTCAGGGAAGAGACGGAGACCCAGATGGCGAACGAGGCACCACCGACGTCCGCGTTCTCGGCGAAACCCATCGCCGTCACCCGGGGGCCCGCCCCCAAGCAGGACCGGTCGATCCGGACCAGGGCCCTCGTCCTGCGGGCCGCCGCGGAGCTCTTCGCGGCGCAGGGCTTCCGGCGCACCTCGGTCAAGGACGTCGCCGACCGGGTGGGCATGACCAAGGGCGCGGTGTACTTCCACTACCCGTCCAAGGAGGTGCTGGCGGTCGCCGTCGTCGAGCACCTCTACGCCCGTTGGCCGGTCCTGCTGGAGGAGATCCGCGCCGAGGGCCTCGGCCCGCTGGAGACCGCCGAGGAGATGCTCAACCGGGCGGCCCTCGCCTTCCGCGACGACGTCATCGTCCAGGCGGGTGCCCGGCTGCAGATCGAGCGACCGGAGATCGACGCCGAGCTGCCAACCCCGTACGTCGACTGGACGCAGCTGCTCACCGAGCTGCTGACGGCCGCGGACGCGGACGGGCTGCTGCGGCCCGGCGTGGTGCCGGAGGCCGCGGCCCGGTCGCTCGTCGCCGGGTTCTTCGGCATGCAGCACATCTCCGACGTGCTGGAGCACCGCGCGGACATCGCCCAGCGCTGGCGGGAGCTCAGCGACCTGCTGTTCCTCGCCATCCGTGCGTAGGAACCGCCCGTACACGCGACAGCGCACCGCGGGCGATGCCGCGGTGCGCTGCAGAGGGCGGGGGTTCCCTCTTCTCATGGGAGCTCGTGGAGCCGGTGCGTCCTTACGCGGCCCCGGCCGTCCGGCGGCGGCCGGTGAGGACCACGAGGCCGCCGGCGACCGCGAGGCCGATCAGGACCACCGCGAAGGTGGTGGCGCCGCTGGTCAGGCCGATCGCGTCGCTGAGGTAGCCGGCCGAGACGGGCAGGGCGCCGGCGGGGATGTAACCGCCCACGTTCAGCGCGGCGTTGGCCTCGGCGAGGCGGGCGCCGGGGACCGAGGAGTTCAGCAGGGAGAGCCCGCCGAGCTGGCCCATGCCCTGACCGGCGCCCGCCAGGACGGCGGCGACGACCAGGAAGGCGACGGAGGAGGTGTGCACGGCGGCCATCAGGGCGGCCATGCTCACCACGATGCTGGCCGCGCCGCCGAGCAGGATGGTGCGCACCGCGAGCTGCTTGACCGCGAACTGCACGCCGGTGGCGGCGAGGAACATCACGAAGGCCATCGCGCCGGCCACGATGCGGCTGGTCGTGCCCAGCAGGCCGGAGAGCAGGGACGGGCCCAGCGAGAGCACGAACGACGTCGAGGTGATGCCGGGGGCGAAGACCGCCACGCCGAGCAGGAGCTGGCCGCCGTTGCCCTGCGGGACCTTGGGAAGCCGGATCCAGGCACCCTTGCCGACGGTGGCGGGACGGCGCACCGGCATGCGCAGGACGGTCACGAACGCCAGGGCGAGCAGGGCGAGTTCGACGAGGAAGACGGTGACGGTCGGGCCGGGCAGCGTCTCGGAGAGCACACCGGCCAGCAGCGGGCCCAGGCCCGCGCCGAGGACCATCGCGCAGGAGGCCAGCAGCGCGCCGAGCCGCTTGCGGTCGGGCCCGGCGACGTCCGTCACCGCGGCCATGCCCGCGGAGACCACGGCGCCGACGGCGATGCCGGTGAACAGCCGGGCCACGATCAGGGCGGCCACCGAGGTGGCCGTCGCGAAGATGCCGCAGGCCAGCGCCGCCAGCACCAGCGCCGGGATCAGGACGGGCTTGCGGCCGACCCGGTCCGAGACGACGCCCGACACCAGCAGCGAGCCGATCAGGCCGACGATGTAGAAGGCGAACACGACGGTCAGCGTGCCCTTGGAGAAGCCGATGTCGCGCTGCCAGAGCCCGTACAGCGGGGTCGCCGCGTTGGAGAGGATGAACACCGCCGTCACCGGCCAGGCCGCCAGCCAGATCCACCACCGCGGAGCGAGCGCGGGGGTGGTGGCCTCCGCCGGAGTGGGTGCCGTCGTACGGGCGGCGGTCCGGCGGGTCGCGGCTTTCTCGGTGGTCCTGTCCGTACCGGGCTCCGCAACAGCGGGCGCAGGGCGGGTGAACGTCACGGCGGTCTCCTTGGGCGAGCTCCATTACGAGTTGAGTCGAACATAGCATGTAGTACGATTGAACTCGTACATAGGAATTGCGTTATAAGGGGGCGCCAATGGCACCGACAGCCGCTACCCGGGCCACCATCAAGGTCCTTCCCGTACCCGACGACCTGCCCGAACCCCTGCCGGAGCCAGCGGTGGAGGACATCCGCCTGGAGGCCGTGATGGGCGCGCTGAGCGACCCGCTGCGCATGGGCATAGTCCGCAAACTCCTCCTGGAATCCGAGCAGTTCGACCACCCGTGCGGCTGGTTCGGGCTGGACCGGCCCAAGTCCTCGCTCACCCACCACTTCAAGGCCCTGCGCGAGGCCGGCGTCACCCGGCAGCGCCAGTACGGGCTCGAACGGCGCAGCCACGTCCGCGTCGACGACCTCGACGCCCGCTTCCCCGGGCTGCTCGCCCTCGTCGCCGACTGGACGCCGCCCCAGGCGTCCTGACGCACCGGCGGCGGCGCGGGACATCCGCACGCGGGCCCGCGCCGCCGCCCTCCAACTCCCCCGTCCGCCACCACTGTTCCCCCAGGAAGCCGTCGCATGAGCATCGAAGAGACCGTTCCGGCACCGGTGCCGGAGCCCACCGCCGCCGTCCTCACCGTCGGCGACGAACTGCTGTCCGGAGAGGTGGCCGACACCAACAGCGCTGCCGCGAGCATCGCCCTGCGGGGCCGCGGCTACCGTGTGACCGAGCACCGCACGGTCGGGGACTCGCTCGGCGCCATCTCCGCCGCGATCCGGTCCCTGCTCCACGCCGACGCCGTCCTCGTCATCGGCGGACTGGGCCCCACCTCCGACGACGTCACCCGCTTCGGCCTCGCCGACGCCCTCGGCCGCGAGCTCGAACACCGCGCCGAGGCGTGGGACGCCGTCGTCGCGCGGCTCACCCGCTTCGGCCTCGCCGTGCACGAGAGCAACCGCCGGCAGGCCCTCTTCCCCGAGGGCAGCGAGCTGCTGCCCAACGCCAACGGCACCGCCTGGGGCGCCCTCCTGACGGCCGGTGACACCCGTATCGTCCTGCTGCCCGGCCCGCCCAAGGAGTGCCGGCCGATGCTCACCGACGCCCTGGACCGCTTCGCGGCCGCCGTCGTGCCCGCCGACCGCGCCCGCTGGCGCACCCTCGGCCTCATCGAGGGCGACGTGGCCGCCGCCGTCGACGAGGCCGTCGCCGGCAGCGGCACCGGCGTCACGCCCTCGTACCGCTGGCACTACCCCTTCGTCGACATCGGCCTGTCCTGCCCGCCCGGCGCCCACCCCGCGCTCGAAGCCGACATCGACGGCATCCTCGACGGCCACGTCGTCAGCCGCGCCGGACGCACCGCCTTCGAGGAACTCGCCCTCGCCGCGGAGGGCACGGCCCTGACGCTCGACGACCGGCTCACCGAGGGCCTGCTCGCCGAGCGCCTCGGCGGGCTCGGGCTGCTCGCCCCCACCCGTGCCGGCCGCCCCGTCGAGGCCATCGCCTGGGCCGAGGGGCCCGGCCCGGACACGGCACAGGAGCACGCCGCCACCTGGGACCTGCGCTGCACCGTCCGGACGGAGGCCGGCAGCCGCACCTTCGCCCTCACCGTCCCCCGGCGGGGACCGGAAGTGCTGGAGTACGCGGCGGAGTTCGCAGCGTGGAGCGTTCTGCGAGCCCTCCGGGCCCCTGCGCCGCACCCTGCTCGAACGCCTTCCTGAACGCCGCCGCGCCCAGCACCGCCCGCGCCGCCGCCGTGATCCGGTCGACGTCACCGCGCTCGGCCGGCGGCAGCGGTGCGCCCGCCGAGGCGCGGGCCGCCGCCCCGTCGCCGGCGGCCTCCAGCGCGGCCCGGGCGCTGCGGCGGCCCTCGCCCAGCCGGCCGCGCAGCAGCCAGTACCGGGACAGCGCCGCCACCAGCCGCAGCGCCTCGTCCGTCGCACCCTCGCGCACCGCCGCGTCGAGCGCGGCCCGCAGATTGCCGCCCTCCGCGTCGAGCTCCCGCAGCGCCTCGCTCTGGCCCGGGCCGTCGACGGCGGCCTCGCGCAGCACGTGGCCGTACCGGCGGAGTAGGCCGGGGGCTGCCCGTGCGGCGAGCAGGACGGGGGACTACTTGCCGTACGGGCGGACCTCGCGCGCCTCGCGCAGGGCCACGGCCCACCAGGTGAGCTGGTCGAGCAGCGCCTTCGCGGCACCGGCCGCGGAGGTGCCCGCCTCCTCGTCGAGGTGGCGGCCCGTCTCGTCCAGCTTGCCCCAGGGGCTGTGGAAGCTGACGGTCTCCCGGATGGTGACGGCGTGCAGTTCGGCGAAGACGGGCCGCAGGTGCTCGACGGCCCGCAGGCCGCCGGAGAGCCCGCCGTAGGAGACGAAGGCCACCGGCTTGGCCTGCCACTGGGTGTAGTGCCAGTCGATGAGGTTCTTCAGGGCCGCCGGGTAACTGTGGTTGTACTCGGGGGTGACGACGATGAAGGCGTCCGCCTCGGCCAGCCGGGGGGTGACGGCGGCGAGGGCGGCGGCGTCCTCGGGGCCGGGCTCGCGGCTGAGGTGCAGCGGCAGCGGGTGATCGGCGAGGTCGATGACGTCGACCTCCATGTCGTCGCGGCGCGAGGTCTGTTCGGCCAGCCAGTTGGCGATCGTGGGGCCGAAGCGGCCCTCGCGGGTGGAGGCGACGACGACGGCGAGGCGGTACGGGCGGTTCGACATGGCAGAAGGTCTCTTCTCAACGGGCCGGAAAGCAATGGGGTGCAGCGTCCCGGGGCCGTGGGCCCCGGGGGCTGTTGAGAAGAAGCCTCTTACCTCAACCTAGCTTGAGGTCAAGCCCTGGTTTTCTGAGCCGCGTACGGGCCTGCGGTGCGGGGCGTTCAGAACATGTCGGGGCACCACGGCCGGCGGGCCGTGCGCAGCATGAGCTCGGCCCGCTGCGCCGCGCCGGGCCGCTCCTCGTCGAGCAGGCCGAGGGCGGCGAGCCGCACGGGGGACTCGTCGCCCAGGCAGAGGGAGGCCAGTTCGGCGACGCCCAGGGAGAGTTCGGCCGGCCGCCTCGTGGGCGTGCAGCTCGCGCCGCCGGGGCCGGCCTCCAGCAGGAAGCGCCCGCCGGCCGGGCCCGCCGGGTCGGCGACGTCGAGGACGAGCGAGCCCGGGCAGGCGTACGTGCGGGCCCCCAGCAGGGCCGGCACGTCCAGTGGCCGCAGCCACAGGAAGTCGGACTGCAGCGCGACCTTGGCCGCGCGCGGGTCGGGCAGCAGGAGCGGCAGGAGGTCGTCGGGCGGCAGGTGGCCGGTTTCGACCCTGGTGATCCAGTCGACCGACAACAGGAAGTGCCACAGGGCCCGTTCGGCCTCGGGCGTCATCGCGAGGAAGCCGCGCACGACGGCGGTGTTCTTCGGCCGCTGGGCGTCCCACAGCTCGTCGACGGTGTAGGTCAGCAGGCCGTCCACCTCGCCGCCGGGGGAGCGGTACAGCACGTAACAGGGCTCGGTCCAGGACGGGAAGCCGGGCGGGCGGGGGATGTCGCCGGTGGCCAGCCGCCACCAGCGCTCGCTGCGGTCGACGACGCCGTGCCGCACGGCGCGCAGCCGCTCGTGCAGGACGGGCCCGAGCCGCCGTACGGTCGCGCCGTCCGTGAAGTCCACGCGGCCGCCGTCCCCGGGGCCCGCGTAGCGCCTGTCCAGGCCGGTGCGGGCCACCTCCACCTCCCAGTCGGTGACCCAGGCGGCGGGGCCGAAGCCGAACCGGCCGTAGATGGGCCACTCGGAGGCGACGAGCGTCGCGGCGGCGTCGCCGCGCTCCTTCGCCACGCGCAGTTCGCGCGCCATCATGCGGCTCAGCAGCCCGCGGCGGCGGTGCGTGGGCGAGACGGTGACGTTGGAGACGGCGCTCACCGCGACCGGCGTCCCGCCGGGCACGGTCAGCTGCTGGGCGAAGCTGCGGAACGTGCCCACGCACTGCTCCGCGTCGAAGGCCCCCTGCGCCCGCGCGAGGTCGGTGCCCGCGCGGCGGATCTCTATCTCCTCCTTCGTCACCACGGGAGGTTGCAGGAAGCCGGCGCGCATCGCGCGGATCCAGTCGGGGAGGTCGCCTTCATCGATCGTGCGCACGTCGAGGCTCATGCCAGCACGCTAGGCGCGTGCCGCCGCCCGGCGCATGCCCTTTCCGACGCACTTCAGCGTCTCTGACGCACGTCACCGGCCGGTGTGCGCGGGGCGCGCACGTACGTCACGGACCCGGCACACGCCCCTGCCGCACACGCCCCGGCCGCACACGCCCCTGCCGCACGCGCCCCGGCCGCACGCGCCCCTGCCGCACACGCCCCTGCCGCACACGCCCCGGCCGGGACGGTGACCGGACGCGGTGGCTGGAAGGCGGTGCGTGGCGGCTAGAAGGCGGCGCGTATCCCGCCGACCCGCCGGCCGCCGCCGAGCAGCGGCTCCTCGGCGATGCGGGCGATGACCGGGGACTCCACGCCCATGATCTCCAGGGCGCGCGCCAGCACGGGGCCGAGGGCCCGCGAGGCACCGTCGTTGATCTTGAAGGCGAGGGCGCGGCCGTCCGGCAGGGCCAGCGCCTGGACCGCCTCGGCGCCCATCTTCGACAGGGCGCCCGGCACCTCGCGCATCAGCCAGGTGTCGGGGCGGCGGGTGCCGGCGACGTACTCGGGGTGGGCCCGCATCGCGTCGGCCACCCGGCGCTCGGGCGTGCCCGGCGCGGCCAGCACGAAGCTGCGGAAGGCCCGGGCCAGGCCGGTCAGGGACAGGGCCATCAGGGGCGCGCCGCAGCCGTCCGTGCCGACGTGGACCACGGACTCGCCGCTTGCCTCCTCCACGGTCCGCAGCACGAGCTGCTGCAGCGGGTGGGCGGGGTCGAGGTAGTCCTCCACGGACCAGCCGTTGGCCACGCAGACGGCGATCATGGCGGCGTGCTTGCCCGAGCAGTTCATGGTCACCCGGTCGCGGACCCGGCCGGACGCCAGGTACGCCTCGGCCTCGACGGGGTCGAGCGGCAGGTCGGGCGGGGTCTGCAGAGCGTCCTCGGAGATGCCGAAGTCGGCGAGCATCTTCCGCACGAGGTCGAGGTGGAACGTTTCACCGGAGTGGCTCGCGGAGGCCAGGGCCAGCCGCTCGCCGGACAGCTCCAGCCCGGCCCGCAGCATGGCGGCCGCCTGCATCGGCTTGTTGGCGGAGCGCGGGTAGACCGGGGCCGCCGGGTCGCCGAGCGCGAAGTCCACGGTGCCGTCGGCCGCAAGGATCACCAGCGAGCCGCGGTGCCGGCCCTCGACGAAGCCCGAACGCACGACCTCCGCGAGGGCCGGGGGTATGCCGGCGCCGTCGGACGCAGTGCCGTTCGCGGGCGAGGCAGGGGTCGAGGAGGTCATCGTCGGCCTTCCGGGGGTGGTGCGAGACCGCCTGCGGCGCCCGGCGGGCGGTCACGTCAGGAGGTCGTCTACTTGTGCTTCCCCTTCACGGTACCTTCGGGCCATCTCCGCACTGCAATCGTCGGCCGTGCGCTGCAGCCCCTGCCGTCGCACGGAGACCTGCCGCTCGTACGCCTCCAGGCGCCCCATGCCCTCGCGCAGCTCGCGGTCGGTGCGCGCCCCCAGGTCCGACAGCTCGACCTCCGAGAGCATGTCCTCCGCCAGCCGCCGGTACTCCTCGCCGTGCGGGGGCCCCAGCGTCACGTGACGGGCGGAGGAGCGGTGGGCGGAGGGCCCGTCGGAGAGGATCTCGGTGAGCCGGTCGACCAGCAGCCGCTCCACCGCCGGGGACTCCGGCGCCGCCCGGCGCGCCAGCTCGGCCCGGAGGATGTCGATGCGGCCCTGCAGGAGCCGGCGCACATAGCTGAGGTCGGCCTCGTCGCGCCGGGCCTCGCGGCGCATCGCCCGCAGCTCCGGGAGCCCCAGCTCGTTCATCCGGCGGCCGGGGACGTCCGCCAGCCGCCCTGAGCGCTGGGTCGGGGGTCTGGCGTGCAACGGTTCACCTCCGCCTGCGCGGAGCTTCACGGCCGCCCGGTCCGCCGCCGCGAGCTTGCTGCCGTCCTCGGTGGGTGTGGTCATGCGGTTCCGTCCCCTCGGGCGGTGTGCGGCAGGATCACCTTGCCCATGCCCGCATCGGGCACCGCCTGCACGCATCGTGCCATTCGGTGCGCCCCGGGCGCAGGGTCTCTCCACCCGAACGGCCCTGAAGGACCGCAGGGCATCATGGTCCGTATGCGTGCAGTGGTGCAGAGGGTGAACGGCGCGAGCGTCGCCGTGGACGGGCAGGTCGTCGGCGAGATCATCGGCGAGGGCCTGTGCGTGCTGGTCGGAGTGACGCACGACGACACGGACGCGAAGGCGGCGCAGCTGGCCCGCAAGCTCTGGTCGCTGCGGGTGCTGCAGGACGAGAAGTCGTGCTCGGACGTGGGTGCGCCGCTGCTGGTGATCTCCCAGTTCACTCTCTACGGTGACGCCCGCAAGGGGCGGCGGCCCACGTGGAACGCCGCCGCGCCCGGCCCGGTGGCCGAGCCGCTCGTCGACGAGGTCGTCGCGCAGCTGCGGGCCCTGGGCGCGCGGGTGGAGACGGGCCGGTTCGGGGCGGACATGAAGGTCTCGCTCACCAACGACGGCCCGTTCACGGTGCTGCTGGAGGTCTGAGCCGGGCCGCGGCGCATCCGGGCCCGGCGGCGGCGTCCGGCCGGGCTACGGCTCGACGACCGTCTCCTGGGAGGCCGCTGTGGCCTCGCCGACCAGCAGCGGGGCGTCCACGGGAACGTTCCGCTTCACCAGGGCCAGGGCGATCGGGCCCAGCTCGTGGTGGCGGGCGGAGGTCGTGACGAAGCCCAGCTGGCGGCCCTCCGGGCCGTCCGCCGCCAGCCGCACCGGAGCCCCGTGCGCGGGCAGCGACACCTCGCTGCCGTCCAGGTGCAGGAACACCAGGCGGCGCGGCGGCTTCCCCAGGTTGTGGACGCGCGCGACGGTCTCCTGCCCCCGGTAGCAGCCCTTCTGCAGGTGCACGGCGACACCGATCAGGCCCAGCTCGTGCGGGATCGTCCGGTGGTCGGTCTCCAGGCCGAGCCGCGGCCGGTGGCCCTCGACGCGCAGGGCCTCGTAGGCCAGCACGCCCGCCGCCGGGCCGTGCGCGGCGGCGAACTCCGCCAGCTGCGCCCGCGGCAGGAACAGGTCGCGGCCGTACGCCGTCTCGCGCACCACCACGCCCTCGGGCGCCTCCGCGATCGAGCCCGCCGGCAGGTACGTCACCGCGATGTCACCGGTGCGGTCGGTGACGTCGACCTTGTAGAAGAACTTCATGCTCTCCAGGTAGGCGATCAGCGCCTCCCGGGTGCCGGGCTCCACGTGCGCCCAGGTCGTCTCCCCGTCGTCCACCAGGTACAGCGCGTGCTCGATGTGGCCGTGCGGGGAGAGGATCAGCGCCTCCGTCGCCCGGCCGGGCGGCAGCTCGCTGACGTGCTGGGTGAGCAGCAGGTGCAGCCAGCTGAGCCGGTCGGGGCCGGTGACGGTGATGACGCCTCGGTGCGAGAGGTCCACGAAACCGGACCCGCCGGCGAGCGCGCGCTGCTCGCGGAACGGGTCGCCGTAGTGCGCGGCGACGCCCTCGTCCGGGCCCTCGGCGGCGACGGCACCGGGCAGCGACAGCAGCGGGCTTGACGTGTGAGGCAGCATGCGGACAAGCCTACGGGGCGCCGGGCGGCGCGTTCGAGGACGGCCCGGGGCTCACGGCTTCGGCTCCGGGGACTCCTGCGCGGAGACCTCCGAGGAGCACCCGGCGCACCGGCCGAAGATCGCGAAGTGCCTCATGTCGGTCTCGAAGCCGAAGTCCCGGCGCAGCTGCGCGGTGAAGTCCGCCGCCACCGACAGGTCGGCCTCGATCACGCCCGTGCAGTCCCGGCAGACCAGGTGTATGTGGTGGTGCCGGTCCGCGAGGTGGTAGGTCGGGGCGCCGTGCCCCAGATGGGCATGGCTGACCAGGCCCAGCTCCTCCAGCAGCTCCAGCGTCCGGTAGACCGTCGAGATGTTCACCCCGCCCGCGGTCTTGCGGACCTCGGTGAGGATGTCGTCCGGCGTCGCGTGCTCAAGGCGGTCGACCGCCTCCAGGACGAGCTGGCGCTGCGGGGTCAGCCGGTAGCCGCGCTTACGGAGGTCGCTCTGCCAGTCGGTGTCCACCACGCTCCCAGTCTAGGCAGCCTCAGCGCTCGCGTACCCCCTTCAGGTAGTCGGCCAGGGCGGCGATCGCCGCGGGGTTGCGGGGACTCTCGACGAGATCGACGTAGTCGAGGACGAAGACGCGGTCGTTCTTGACGGCGGAGACGTTGGCGAGCGGCGGGTAGGACATGAGGAACTTCTTCTTCTCCCCGGCGCCGACCTCCCCGTAGTTGTTGATGACGATGACCTCGGGGTCGCGGTCGACGACGGTCTCCCAGCCGACCGTCACCCACGAGTCCTTCAGGTCCTTCATCACGTGGTCGCCGCCGGCCTTGGTGATGATGTCGTGCGGCCCGGCGAAGGCCCCGGCGGTCAGCGGCTTGTCCTTGCCGTCGTCGTAGAGGAAGACGCGGGGCGCCCGGCCGTCCCGGGGAACCTGCGCCTGGGCGTCCGCGACGCGCTTCTTGAAGCCCTCGACGAGCTTCGCCGCCCGGTCCTCGACGTCGAAGACCTTCCCGAGCGTCTCCAGGTCGGTGTAGAGCGCCTCCAGCGGCGGCATGACGCCCCGCGCCTTGCCCGTGGTCCCGTTGTGGCAGGACTCGGTGAGGACGTACGAGCCGACGCCGAGCTTCTTGAGGGCCTCGGGGGTGAAGCCGTTGCCCTCGCCGAAGCCGTAGTTCCAGCCCGCGAAGACGAGGTCCGCCTTAGCGTCCAGCACCAGCTCCTTGTTGATCTCCTTCTTGGACAGCCACTTCGCCTTGCCGTAGCCGCTCTTCCAAGGGGCTTCGCCCTTGTCGTCCCGGCTGGAGCGGTAGTCCGGCGCCACGTAGCCGGCCATGTGGTCCTCCAGGCCGAGGGCGAACATGATCTCGGCGATGCCCACGTCGTTGGTCACCACCCGCTGCGGCGCCTTGTCGTACGTCGTCCGCACGCCGCAGTTCTCGACGGTCACGGGGTAGTGGCCACCGGCGGCCTTGCTCTGTTTGCCGTCGGGGGCGTCCGAAACCTTCGCGCCGCACCCCGTGAGGGTGAGCGCGGCGAGCAGGGCGGTGACGGTGCGGGCAGTGCGCATGGGAGTCCTCAGGGCAGGCGGTCGAAGAGCAGTTGCGGGGCGCCGGACACCGGGTGCGGCACGCGGTGCGCCCGTACGCCGAAGACCTCGGCGAGCAGCCCGGCGGTCAGCACCGCGTGCGGCGGGCCGGACGCGACGATGCGGCCGGCCGCGATGACGTACAGCTCGTCGCAGTGGGTGGCGGCGAGGTTGAGGTCGTGCAGGGCGGCGAGCACCGTCAGTCCCGAGCCGCGCACCAGCGCGAGGACCTCCAGCTGCTGGGCGATGTCCAGGTGGTTCGTGGGCTCGTCCAGCACCAGCACCTGCGGCTGCTGCGCCAGCGCCCGGGCGATGAGCACCCGCTGCTTCTCGCCCCCCGACAGGGTCAGGAAGCCCCGCCCGGCCAGGTGCACCGCGCCCACCCGCTCCAGCGCCGCCGCACAGACGTCGGTGTCCGCCGCCGTGGCCCGCCCGGCCGTACCCTGGTGCGGCAGCCGGCCCATGGCCACGACCTCGGCGACGGTGAAGTCGAACTCGCTGGAGGACTCCTGGGGCAGCGCCGCCAGCCGGCGGGCCCCCTCGCGCGCGCCGAGGGCGTGCAGGTCGTCCCCGTCCAGCAGGACCCGGCCCGCGGCCGGCCGCAGGGCGCGGTAGACACAGCGCAGCAGCGTGGACTTGCCGCTGCCGTTGGGGCCCACGAGCCCCACGACCTGCCCGCTGCCGGCCTGCAGGCCGATGTCCTCGACCAGCCGCGCCCCGGCGATCTCCACCGACAGGCCCTCGACGTCCACCCGCATCAGGCACCCCCGAAGACGTAGCCGCGCCGCCGCATCAGCAGCACGAAGCACGGCACGCCGATGAGCGCCGTGATCACCCCGACCGGCAGCTCCACCGGCGCCAGCAGCAGCCGGGAGACGAGGTCCACCCACAGCAGCAGCACCGCCCCCAGCAGCGGCGCCACGGCCAGCACCCGGCGGTGGTCGGCGCCGACGAGCATGCGGGTGACGTGCGGGACCATCAGCCCCACGAAGCCGATCGCGCCGCTGACGGCGACCACGGCCCCGGTGACGGCGGCCGTGACGACGAACAGCACCCTGCGCAGCCGTTCGGCGTCCACGCCCAGTGCGGCGGCGGTCTCGTCGCCCATGGCGAGCGCGTTCAGGCTGCGCGCCGACCACAGCAGGTGGCCGATGCCGGCCAGGACGACGGCGGCGGCGATGGGCACCGACGACCACGTGGCGCCGCCCAGGCTGCCGAGCAGCCACATCATCGCCGAGCGGGCGGCCTCGCCCCGGTCGGCGCTGAAGACCATGAGCGTGGTGACGGCGGAGAAGCCGTAGTACATGGCGCTGCCGGTCAGCACCAGCCGCAGCGGTGTCAGCCCGTGCGGGGTGCGCGCGGCCGCGTAGACGAGCACCATGGCGACGAGCGCGGAGGCGAAGGCGGCACTGGACAGCGCCCACACCCCCAGCGAGCCGAACGCCCCGAAGAGCAGTACGGCGTTGGCGCCGACGGCGGCGCCGGAGGAGATGCCGAGGGTGAACGGATCGGCGAGGGCGTTGCGCACCATGGCCTGTGCGCCCACCCCGAGGGCGGACAGGCCCGCCCCGACGACGGCGGCCAGCAGGGCGCGCGGGAAGCGCAGCTCCCAGATGATCGTGTACGCGGAGAGCTCGTCCGGCCCGATCGTTCCGCCGCTCAGCCCGGCCCACAGGTAGCGCATGGCCCTGCCCCAGCCGACCCCGGACGAACCGAGCGCGGTGCAGCACAGCAGCGACAGCAGCAGGGCGAGGGACAGGCCGGCCAGCAGCGGTGGCAGGGGAAGCCGCCGTGACGGCAACCGTTGCGACGGTCCGGGCGCGCCGGGCGCGGGGCCCGCCGCCTGCCGGCTCACGGCCGGGAAATCTGTCGCCACGGGTGGTACGCCTTCGGCTCGGGCCGTGGCGCGCGGGTGCACGTACGCGTGCGTACGTGCCGGTGCCCTCTCGCAGTCCACGGCGAGTCGTGCAGGAGCGGTACGCCGCCGCGGGTGATCGGGCTCGTGAAGGCCCCCGAGGGGGCCTTCACCTACCGTTGCGGGTCAGCGCCGGACTCTCACCGGACTTCCCCCGCGGGGCGCGAAAGTGCTGTCGGCTCAGGGCTGCTCGGGGTTGTACGGCGTGCCGTCCTCGCGGAAGAAGGAGACGCCGTCCGGCAGGTCCTCGGGGAGGTTGCGCGCCCACGTCTCCAGGTCCTGGGGGACCTTCTTGAGCTGCGCGGACATGTACGGCCGCAGCGGCACCTCGGGGGTGGCCTTCTCGCCGACCCACATCAGGTCGCCCTTGACGTAGCCGTACAGGCGCTTGCCGCCGGAGTACGGGCCGGAGGCGGCCGTGCGGGCGACGGCGTCCGTGGCGATGTCGATCTGCGGCTTCTTGTCGGCCAGCTCGCCGTACCAGACCTCGACGACGCCGGAGTCGCGGATCATGACGATCTCGACCTGGCGGTTCTCGTCGATGCGCCAGTAACCGGACTCGGTCTCCAGCGGCTTGACCGGCTTGCCGTCGGCGTCCAGCACCCAGGAGTGCGAGACGTACTCCAGGAAGTCCCGGCCGTCATGGGTGAAGACGACTTCCTGCCCGAAGTTGCACTTCTCGGCACCGGGGAAGTCGGCGACGCCCGCGCCCTCCCACTTGCCGAGGAGGAAGACCAGGGGCACGAGGCTGGGGTGAAGGTCGGACGGAATCTCGATCATGAGCTCAGGCGATCTGTAGAGGGTGCGAACGAATGGGTCAGCGCTGGCCCTGGTACAGCTTCTTCCAGGTCAGGCCCGCGAAGGCGAGAACGCCTACGGCGACCAGGACGAGCAGGGTGGTGAAGACTGCCTCAAGCACGAGCGCGCTCCTCGGTCGGGGGTGAGGGTGGTACGGGTACGGACCGGGCACGAGTCTAGTCGGCCGTCCCGCGGGTGGCGCTGTGAGGTGGATCTAGCATGGCGCGTATGGCGAAGAAGCTCGTGATCAAGGTGACGGCGGGCGCGGACGCGCCCGAGCGGTGCTCGCAGGCGTTCACGGTGGCGGCCGTTGCCGCGGCCAGCGGCGTCGAGGTGTCGCTGTGGCTGACCGGGGAGTCCTCGTGGTTCGCGCTGCCGGGACGGGCGGCGGAGTTCGAGCTGCCGCACGCGGCGCCGCTGCCGGACCTCATCGAGGGCATCCGGGCGGCCGGCGGGATGATCACGGTGTGCACGCAGTGCGCGGCGCGCCGGGACATCGAGGAGAAGGACCTGATCGAGGGCGCGCGCATCGCGGGTGCGCAGGTCTTCGTCAGCGAGGCCATGGCGGACGGCGTGCAGGCGCTCGTCTACTGACCGTTCAGGGGCCGTCTCGTCGTCCACCGGTTGTCCACGGGTCGTCTACGGGTCGCGGGGCTCCCGGTGCTCCCACGACCCCGGGCGGCGTTTGCCGTCCAGCTCGTCCCACCACTCGTCCGACTTCGGGTCGCCCGACGGATCGTCCCACCAGCGGTCGTCGGGCCCCCGTCGGTTGGCGACGACGGCCGCGACCGGCGGGATGACCATGGCGAACAGGCACATGCCGACCGCCGCGGGGACCGACCACAGGCGCACCACGGCCCATGCCAGGACGAACATGCCGATGCAGGTGCCCATCATGGCGAAGTAGAGATGGCGTCGCCGCGCGTACACAGTTTCACGGTACGACCGGAACGCGGTCAGCGCGAAGGGCCGTACCCCCAGCAAGGCGTCCAACCCCGGGGTACGGCCCTCCGGCCGTTCTGTCGTCCGACGCCTCGCGTCAGACGGCGATGGCGACGTCCGCCAGCGCGCCCTTCTCCGCGACGACCGTGCGGTCGGCGCTGCCGCCCGGCACGAGCGCGCGCAGCGTCCAGGTGCCCTCGGCGGCGTAGAAGCGGAACTGCCCGGTCGCGGACGTGGGCACCTCGGCGGTGAACTCGCCGGTCGAGTTCAGCAGCCGCACGTAGCCGGCCACAGGCTCGCCGTCGCGGGTCACCGAGCCCTGGATGGTGGTCTCACCGGGCTTGGCGGTCGACGCGTCGGGGCCGCCGGCCTTTGCTCCACACATGTGCGTTCCTTTCCGTTGCCGTTGGCTCAGTTGGCGCCGAGTTCGATCGGCACGCCGACGAGCGAGCCGTACTCGGTCCAGGAGCCGTCGTAGTTGCGGACGTTCTGCTGGCCGAGCAGCTCGTGCAGCACGAACCAGGTGTGCGCGGAGCGCTCGCCGATGCGGCAGTAGGCGATGGTGTCCTTGGCCAGGTCCACGCCGGCGCCCTCGTAGAGCTCCTTGAGCTCGTCGTCGGACTTGAACGTGCCGTCGTCGTTGGCCGACTTCGACCAGGGGATGTTGCGGGCGGTCGGCACGTGACCGGGGCGCTGCGACTGCTCCTGCGGCAGGTGCGCCGGGGCGAGCAGCTTGCCGCTGAACTCGTCGGGGGAGCGCACGTCGATCAGGTTGAGGGAGCCGATGGCGGCCACGACGTCGTCGCGGAAGGCGCGGATCGAGGCGTCCTGAGGCGTGGCGGTGTACGTGGTGCGGGCGCGCTGGGGGACCTCGGCGACGAGGTCGCGGGAGTCGAGCTCCCACTTCTTGCGGCCGCCGTCGAGGAGCTTGACGTCCTGGTGGCCGTAGAGCTTGAAGTACCAGTAGGCGTACGCCGCGAACCAGTTGTTGTTGCCGCCGTAAAGGACGACGGTGTCGTCGTTGGCGATGCCCTTCGAGGAGAGCAGTTCCTCGAAGCCGGCCCGGTCGACGAAGTCGCGGCGGACCGGGTCCTGGAGGTCGGACTTCCAGTCGATGCGGATCGCGGTCTTGATGTGGTTCTTGTCGTACGCGGAGGTGTCCTCGTCGACCTCGACGATGACGGTCTTGGGGTCGGCTGCGTCGATGCGGGCCTGGACCCAGTCGGCGTCCACCAGGACGTCACTGCGGCTCATGCTGTTCTCCTCCGGGGCAGGTGCGGGATGCGCCCAGCGTGTGCGGATGCGGCGCGGCCGTCGTCCTGTCGTCAGGGCGTGCCGCGCGGCGGGGGGAGCGGTGGTGCGGGGAGGCGGCCGGAAGACGGCCGAAGGGGGAGCCGGATGCGGTCCCCGTCAGGCATGGCGACACAGCATGGCGGCCACGCGGCACAGGTCCACTGCCCGCCGCTTGGTGAGATCCGCCTGTCGCTTCATAGGGGCGATCGTAGGGAGGGACGGGGAGCCCTGTCACCAGGTCGCCGAATAGTGAGACAAGTTGTCTCGAACAATGGGATGAACGGCGTGATCGTTGCGCCTCGCCCACCCTCCGGGGCCCGCACGGCTCCGCGGAACGCCCGCATGGACTGCCGTACGGACGTGCGCGTCTCGTAGCGTGGGACGGCCGTGCGGCCGGCCGGGTGGGGTCTCAGCCGGCCAGGTTGACGTCGGTGCCGGTCAGCGTGATGTCGACGCCGGTCGGCGTCGCGACGACCTTGTCGAGCTTGATGCCCTTGGGCAGGCCCGCGATCTGCCGGTCGAAGTCCGTCTTCTCGCGGATCTTCTTCTCCAGGCCCGGGATGCCCTGGGTCGGCACTTCCTCGGCCCGCACCCGGATGGTCGTGCCGTCCACCACGGTCACCGTGGAGATGACGCTGCGCTCGACCGGCTGCCCCATGACCGTGACCTTGCCGGTGACCTTGACCTGGCCGGGGCCCTGGCCCGCGTGGGCGACGGAGACGGTGGGGTCGCCGGCGGCCTTGGTGAGCTCCTCGTAGGAGAGGTGGGCGGTGCCCGTGGCCCGGCCCGCGACGGCGGAGGAGAAGCTGCTGTCGATGCGGACGTCGTGCAGCTGGGCGTCGAAGCTGCTGACCTTGACCGAGCGGTCGCCCGCACCGGCGGTGACGCCGTCGAGCTTGACGTCGACCTCGTCCAGCTTGGAGGAGGCGACCTGGGTCAGGAAGGGGAAGCCCTTGATCGAGACGTCGGGGGTGCCGGAGAGGCCCTGGCTGCTGCGGATCTTCTCCGCGGCCTGGCTCTCGGCGAAGTAGACCGCCGCCCGGTCCGCGGCCACGAAGAGGGCCCCCAGGATCACGGCGACGATCACGAGCGTGCGTATGGCGCGCATCGGCTGTCGAACCCCCAGCTACTAGGTCGGGCCGGTCCGGCCTCGGTCGGATCAGGCCCCCTGGCCTGCTTCTCCGTGAGCCTAACCGGCCCGGCCCGGACCGCACCGGGGCGGGCTGTAACCGATTTGTAACCGATGTGCCGCCCCGGCACCGTTCGTGCCGGGGCGGCGGTGTCCGTCAGCCCAGCGCGCGGCCGAGCACGTAGACGGCCGGGGCGGCGAGCGCCAGCGGCAGGGCCACGCCCGCGGTCATGTGGACGAACCGGGACGGGTAGTCGTAGCTCGCCACCCGCAGGCCCACCAGCGCACAGACGCCGGCTGCCAGGCCCAGCAGCGCAGCCGCGCCGCCCATGCCCGTCAGCTGGCCGCCCGCGACGCCCGCGCCCGCCGCCGCGAGCACGGCGACGACGGGGGCGGCGACCGACGGCAGCGGCAGGGCCCGCGCCAGCACGGCCGCGGCCACGCCGAGCGCGCCGACCACGACCGCGTCGGGGTCCGCCGCGAGGTGGCCGCCCGCCATGACCGCCAGCGCCGCGGAGGCGGTGGCCGCCGTCAGCCCGTACAGCCGCTCGTCGGGCGAGGCGTGGCTGCGCAGCTGCAGGACGACGACCAGCAGAATCCATACGCCCAGCGTGCCCAGCATGACCGTGGGCGCCTTGTCGGCGCCCGCGACCAGCAGGGCGACGTCGGCGACCACACCGCCGAGGAACGCCAGCGCGATGCCCTGCCGGGCCGGCCACATGCCGTTCAGCCGGAACCAGCCGGCCGCGGTGACGGCCTGCAGCAGCACCACGGGCACGGCCAGCGCGGGCCGTGCCAGCGGCGCCGCGCCCGCCAGCAGCAGCGCCAGCCCCGCGGTGATCAGCGCCGGGAGCATCCCGGGCGAGACGATCTGCGGCCGGCCCTCGGCCTTCGCCTTCTCGGCGGCGGTCATCGGCCGCCCGGCCTCCGCCGGCACCGCTGCCGGCACCCCGGCCTCCGGCCGTGCGTCCGGCAGCCGGTCGTCCGCGAAGGACACCTGCGCCACGGGCACCGCGGCGGCGGGCGCGGCCGCCCCGTGCGGCGCCCGGTGCTGCTGCCAGCCCCCGGCGTCGCCCTCGTCCTGCCACGGCGGGTCGTAGGCCGGCTCCGCGGCCGGCGCCGGGGCGGGCTGCTGCTGCCAGCTGCGGGCGTCCCAGGACTGGGTCTGCCAGGTCTGGGTCACCGGCTCGTCCTGCGCCGGGTAGTCGTGCTGCGGCCAGGCCGCGGGAGCCTGCGGCTGCTGGTGCTGCTGGTGCTGCTGGTGCTGCTGCGCGGAGTGCGGGGCGGGCGCCTGCTGGTCGTACGGGTAGGCGTACGCCTGCTGGTCGGGCCCGTCCTGCGGCGCGGTCCGCGGCTCGTACGGGGCGTACGGCTCGTACGGCCGGTGCGGCTCGTAGGGCCGGTCGTACGGCGGCTCGTACGGGTTGCGGTGGTTCTGCTCGCTCATGCTGCCGGGGTCACCCTCCTGCGAAGGGCGGGAGCACCTCGACCGTGCCGCCCTCGGCCAGTTGGACCGTCGAGTGGTCGCGTGTGCCGACGGGATCGCCGTCCACGAGGAACGAGCAGCGCGCGAGCACGCGCGCGAACTCGGGCTCGTCCTCGTGCCGTCGCCGGGCCGTGGCCAGCGCGTCCGCGAGCGTCCGCGCCGTGTACGGCTCCTCGGCCGTGCCGGCGGCGGCCTTGGCCGCGGCCCAGTACCGGATCGTGCCGGCCGGAGGTTCCGGCGGCCCCGGCTGTGCCGGCAGCTGCGCCGGCCGAGCCGGTCGTGCCGGGTGTGTCGTCGCCACGGCGACCCCTTCAGTTTCTTGCCGGTGTCTTACCGCCCCCCATGATGACGGGTGCCGGGCCGGGCGCCGTCCACAGCCGGTAAAGGAGGGGCCGTGTGGAGGGGTGCTCGCATAGGCTTCCTGTGTGTTGGTACGACTTCTCCGGGCTCATCTGCGGCCCTATTCCCGAGCCATCGCGGTGGTCGTGCTCCTGCAGCTCGTGCAGACGCTCGCGACGCTCTACCTGCCCACCCTCAATGCGGACATCATCGACAAAGGCGTCGTCAAGGGCGACGCCGGCTACATCCTGACCACCGGCGGGCTGATGCTCGCCGTGACCCTCCTGCAGGTCGTGTGTGCCGTCGGTGCGGTGTACTACGGCGCCCGCACGGCCATGGCGGTCGGCCGGGACCTGCGCGGCGCGGTCTTCGACCGCGTGCAGTCCTTCTCCTCGCGCGAGATGGGGCACTTCGGTGCGCCCTCGCTGATCACCCGCACCACCAACGACGTCCAGCAGGTCCAGATGCTGGCCCTGATGACGTTCACGCTCATGGTGTCCGCGCCCATCATGTGCGTCGGCGGCATCGTGATGGCGCTCAACCAGGACGTGCCGCTGTCCGCGCTGCTGCTGGCGATCGTCCCCGCGCTGGGCCTGATCGTGACGCTGATCGTCTGGCGGATGCGGCCGCTGTTCCGGGGTGTGCAGGAGCGCATCGACACCGTGAACCGGGTGCTGCGCGAGCAGATCACCGGCATCCGTGTGATCCGCGCCTTCGTCCGGGACACGCACGAGCGGAAACGATTCCGGGCCGCCAACGACGACTTGATGGACGTCTCCCTGCGGGCCGGCCGGCTGATGTCGCTGATGTTCCCGTCCGTGATGCTGGTCGTGAACGTCTCGTCCGTCGCCGTCGTGTGGTTCGGCGGACACCGCATCGACGGCGGGGGGATGCAGATCGGCGCGCTGACGGCGTTCCTCAGCTACCTCATGCAGATCCTGATGGCC
>NZ_JAIXMK010000082.1:0-27285 GCF_020328095.1 Streptomyces sichuanensis | reverse complement strand
TCCTCAGCTACCTCATGCAGATCCTGATGGCCATCATGATGGCCACCTTCATGTTCATGATGGTGCCGCGGGCCGAGGTCTGCGCCGAGCGCATCCAGGAGGTGCTGTCCACCGATTCCAGCGTGGCGCCCCCGGTGGCGCCGGTCACCGAGCTGGGCCGGCGCGGCCATCTGGAGCTGCGCTCGGTGGAGTTCGGCTACCCGGGCGCCGAGGAGCCGGTCCTGCGGGACGTCTCGCTCGTGGCGCGCCCCGGTGAGACCACGGCCGTCATCGGCTCCACGGGCAGCGGCAAGTCGACGCTGCTGGGCCTGGTCCCGCGCCTGTTCGACGCCACCGCCGGCACGGTCCTCGTCGACGGCGTGGACGTGCGCGACCTGGACCCGGTCACCATGGCCGAGGCCGTCGGGCTCGTACCGCAGAAGCCCTACCTCTTCTCCGGGACCGTCGCCTCGAACCTGCGCTACGGGCGGCCCGACGCCACCGACGACGAGCTGTGGCAGGCGCTGGAGACCGCGCAGGCCCGCGAGTTCGTCCAGGCGATGGAGGGCGGCCTGGACGCACCCATCGCGCAGGGCGGCTCCAACGTCTCCGGCGGCCAGCGCCAGCGCCTGGCGATCGCCCGCGCCCTGGTCCGCAAGCCGGAGATCTACCTGTTCGACGACTCCTTCTCCGCGCTCGACTACGCCACCGACGCCCGGCTGCGGGCGGCGCTGGCGCGCGAGACGGGCGACGCGACGGTCCTCATCGTCGCCCAGCGCGTGTCGACCATCCGGGACGCCGACCGCATCGTGGTCCTCGACGAGGGCCGCGTCGTCGGCTCGGGCACCCACACCGAACTGATGGGGACGAACGAGACCTACCGGGAGATCGTGCTCTCCCAGCTCACCGAGGAGGAGGCGGCGTGACGTCCCCCGCGAAGCCCGGCGGCCCGGCCGCCGGGACCGAACGGCGCAGAGGCCCGGCCCCGGCCGCCGGCATAGGCCGCTTCATGGGCGGCCAGCCCACCGAGAAGTCCATGGACTTCGCCGGGTCCAGCCGCCGCCTGCTGGCGCAGCTGCGTCCCGAGCGGGCCGTCGTCGGCGTCGCCCTGCTGCTCGGCGTCGCCAGCGTGGCGCTGAGCGTCATAGGGCCGAAGATCCTCGGCCGCGCCACCGACCTGATCTTCGCCGGCGTCGTCGGGCAGCAGCTGCCCGCCGGCACCACGAAGGCCGAGGCCCTGGCGCACCTGCGCGAGAAGGGCGACGGCCGGATCGCCGACGTCCTGTCCGGGGTCGACTTCACGCCCGGCCGGGGCATCGACTTCGACGCGGTCGGCACCGTCCTGCTGTGGGTGCTGCTGATCTACGTCGGTGCGTCGCTCTTCATGTTCGTCCAGGCCCGGATCGCCACCAACGTCGTCCAGCGGGCCGTGTTCCGGCTGCGCGAGGACGTGGAGGCGAAGCTCGGGCGGCTGCCGCTGAGCTACTTCGACAAGCAGCAGCGCGGCGAGGTCCTCTCCCGCGCCACGAACGACATCGACAACATCGCCCAGACGCTGCAGCAGACCCTGAGCCAGATCATGGCCTCGGTGCTGACCATCGTCGGCGTGCTGGCGATGATGTTCTGGATCTCCTGGCTGCTGGCCGTCGTCGCACTGATCACCGTGCCGGTGTCGGTCGTCGTCGCGACCAAGGTGGGCAAGCGCGCCCAGCCGCAGTTCGTCGCGCAGTGGAAGTCCACCGGCCGGCTCAACGCCCACATCGAGGAGATGTACACCGGCCACTCGCTGGTGAAGGTCTTCGGCCGGCAGAAGGAGTCCGCCGAGACGTTCCGCAAGGAGAACGAGGAGCTGTACGCCGCCGGCTTCAAGGCGCAGTTCATCTCCGGCCTGATCCAGCCCGCGATGATGTTCATCGGCAACCTCAACTACGTGCTCGTCGCCGTGGTCGGCGGTCTGCGCGTGGCCAGCGGCTCGCTGTCGATCGGTGACGTGCAGGCGTTCGTGCAGTACTCGCGCCAGTTCAGCCAGCCGCTCACCCAGGTGGCGTCCATGGCCAACCTGGTGCAGTCCGGCGTCGCCTCCGCCGAGCGGGTCTTCGAGCTGCTCGACGCCGAGGAGCAGTCCCCGGACGCGGCCGACGCGCCGCGGCCGGAGCGCGTGAGCGGCCACGTGTCCTTCGAGAAGGTCTCGTTCCGCTACGAGCCGGACAAGCCGCTCATCGAGGACCTGTCCCTGACGGTGCGGCCCGGCCAGACCGTCGCCATCGTCGGCCCCACCGGTGCGGGCAAGACCACCCTGGTCAACCTGCTCATGCGGTTCTACGAGACGGACGGCGGCCGCATCACCCTCGACGGCACCGACATCGCGGCCATGTCCCGGGAGGACCTGCGCTCCCACATCGGCATGGTGCTCCAGGACACCTGGCTCTTCGGCGGCACCATCGCCGACAACATCGCCTACGGGGCCCCGGCGGGCACGTCCATGGACAGGATCGTCGAGGCGGCGAAGGCCACCCACGTGGACCGCTTCGTGCGCACCCTGCCGGACGGCTACGACACCGTCATCGACGAGGAGGGGGGCAACGTCAGCGTCGGCGAGAAGCAGCTGATCACCATTGCGCGGGCCTTCCTCGCCGAGCCCCAGATCCTCGTCCTGGACGAGGCCACCAGCTCCGTCGACACCCGGACGGAGGTGCTCATCCAGCACGCCATGGGGCAGCTGCGCACGGGCCGCACCAGCTTCGTGATCGCCCACCGCCTCTCCACCATCCGGGACGCCGACGTCATCCTCGTGATGGAGGCCGGCCGGATCGTCGAGCAGGGCGACCACGAGTCGCTGCTGGCCGCGGACGGCGCGTACGCCCGGCTGTACGCGGCGCAGTTCGCCCAGCCCGTGGCCGTGGAGGAGGCGTGACCTCCCGGAACGGGCGGCAGGACGGGCGGCGGAACGGGCAGGCATAGCGGCCGGCCGCCGGGGTACGTGCGCTCCCACGCGTGCCCCGGTGCGCCCCCCGTGCTGCGTCGCGCCGCCCGGGCGGGCGGCGGGGGCGGCAGACTGGACCGTAAAGGTGCTGCGCGGCCCCCCGGCCGTGCGTCGTCCGCTGTCAAGGGTGCGGCCCGATGACCACTCGAAGTGACCGACGAAACACAAGCTCGTGCAAAATCGTCCGCCGCTGGGAAAGTCATCTGGGTTATTCTGCTCGGCAGAGAGGATCCGGGCAGAGTAGCCCCCGGGTCCTTTTGTGCATTCGGACGACGAGCAGTGCCCCACCGTCCTCGCAGGGACCGAGGAGGAACCGACGCAATGGGCGAGCGAAGCGCACGAGAGAAGACCGAGAGCCGGACGAGGCGTATGAGCAGGACGAGGCGGCCGGCGGCCGGCGCGGGAGGCAGCCGATGAGTTCCCTGCTGCTCCTGACCAATGCCCTCCAGCCGTCGGCCGAGGTGCTGCCCGCGCTCGGCCTGCTGCTGCACAGCGTGCGCGTCGCCCCCGCCGAGGGCCCGGCCCTCGTGGACACCCCCGGGGCCGACGTCATACTGATCGACGGCCGCCGCGACCTGCCCCACGTGCGCAGCCTGTGCCAGCTGCTGCGCTCCACCGGCCCCGGCTGCCCGCTGCTCCTCGTCGTCACCGAGGGCGGCCTCGCCGCCGTCACCGCCGACTGGGGCGTGGACGACGTCCTGCTCGACACCGCCGGCCCGGCCGAGGTCGAGGCCCGGCTGCGGCTGGCCATGGGCCGCCAGCAGATCTCCACGGACGACAGCCCCATGGAGATCCGCACCGGCGACCTCTCCGTGGACGAGGCGACCTACAGCGCCAAGCTCAAGGGCCGGGTCCTGGACCTGACCTTCAAGGAGTTCGAGCTGCTGAAGTACCTGGCCCAGCACCCCGGCCGCGTCTTCACCCGGGCCCAGCTGCTCCAGGAGGTCTGGGGCTACGACTACTTCGGCGGCACCCGCACCGTGGACGTCCACGTGCGGCGGCTGCGCGCCAAGCTCGGTCCCGAGCACGAGTCCCTCATCGGCACGGTCCGCAACGTCGGCTACCGCTTCGTCCTGCCGGAGAAGCCGGAGAAGCCGGAGAAGTCAGAACGCCCGGCGGAGGAGACCAAGGCCAAGGAGGCGGCGGATCCGTCCGGCAAGCGCTCACGGAAGGAGCAGCCGCCCGCCGTCGAAGCCGAGGCCGCACGCCCGGTGAAACGGTAGGTGGACCCGCGTAGACTGCCGCGCGTGGCCAAGGTGACGCGGGACGATGTGGCGAGGCTTGCGGGGACGTCGACCGCGGTCGTCAGCTACGTCATCAACAATGGACCGCGCCCGGTGGCACCGGCGACGCGGGAGCGAGTGCTGGCGGCGATCAAGGAGCTGGGGTACCGGCCCGACCGGGTCGCCCAGGCGATGGCGTCACGACGGACGGACCTCATAGGTCTGATCGTCCCGGACGCGCGCCAGCCCTTCTTCGCGGAGATGGCGCACGCGGTCGAGCAGGCGGCGGCCGAGCGCGGCAAGATGGTCCTCGTCGGGAACTCCGACTACCTGGACGAGCGCGAAGTGCACTACCTGCGCGCCTTCCTGGGCATGCGGGTCTCCGGCCTCATCCTGATCAGCCAGGGTCCGAGCGAGACCGCGGCGATAGAGATCGACGCCTGGGACGCCCGCGTCGTGCTGATGCACCGCAGGCCCGACGCCATCGACGACGTGGCCGTCGTCACGGACGACGTGGGCGGCGCCCAGCTCGCCACCCGCCACCTGCTGGAGCACGGCCACCCCTACGTGGCCTGCCTCGGCGGCACGGAGGAGACGCCGACCATAGGGGACCCGGTCACCGACCACGTCGAGGGCTGGCGGCGCGCCATGCGCGAGGCCGGCAAGTCCCTGGAGGGCCGGCTCTTCCCGGCGCCGTACAACCGCTACGACGCCTACAAGGTCGCCCTGGAGCTGCTCTCCGGCCCCAACCGGCCGCCGGCCCTGATGTGCGCGACGGACGACCAGGCCATCGGCGTCCTGCGCGCCGCCCGCGAGCTGCGCATCGACGTGCCGGGCGAGCTGGCCGTGGCCGCCTTCGACGACGTCAAGGAGGCGGCTCTGACGGACCCGCCGCTGACGACGGTCGCCTCGGACCGCCAGGCGATGGCCCGCTCCGCCGTGGACCTCGTCCTGGACGACGGCCTGCGCGTCGTCGGCTCCCGCCGCGAGCGCCTGAAGCAGTTCCCCTCCCGCCTGGTGATCCGCCGCTCCTGCGGCTGCGGGGGCTGAGGCCGCGCCCGTCCCCGGGGCTCCCGCCCCGGGCCCCGGTGAGCGGGGCAGGCCCCGGGCCGCCCTGCGCCGGACCTCTCCTCGGCCGCACCGGCCCGGAAGAGCCGGCCCTTATACCGGTCGAACGCTCTTCTGTGCCCCTTCTCAGTGCGTCCTCAGACTGTTCTCATCTCCACGGAGGACAGTCGTAGCCATGACGGAGACTCCCCGCCCGGCCGGCGGCCACCAGGACCCTGCCCACTACCCGGCGCCGCCGGCCTACTCGCCGTACGCCCTGTTCGAGGAGCAGGCCCCGGTGGCACCCGCCGGTCACCGGGCCCCGCCCAAGCGCCCGGGCGCGCTCATCGCCGCCTGTGCCCTCGTCGCCGCCCTCGTCGGCGGTGGGTCCGCCGCCCTGGTCGGGGAGCTGGCCAACGGCAAGCACGGCACCTCCTCGGGCACCCCGGTGCAGAACGTCTCCACCAAGGGCACCGGCGTCGCGGCGGTGGCGGGGGCAGTCAGCCCCAGCGTCGTGGAGATCAAGGCGGCGACCTCCTCGGGCCAGTCCACGGGCTCCGGCGTGATCATCACCGCCGACGGCGAGGTCATCACCAACAACCACGTCGTCGCCGGCTCCGACACCGTCCGGGTCGCGCTGAGCGACGGCACCACCAAGACCGCCAAGGTCGTCGGCACCGACCCCGGCAAGGACCTCGCCCTCATCAAGATCCAGGACGCCAAGGGCCTGAAGGCCGCCGCCCTCGGCGACTCCGGCAAGGTCAGGGTCGGCGACCAGGTCGTCGCCATCGGCTCGCCCGAGGGCCTCACCGGCACCGTCACCAGCGGCATCGTCTCCGCCCTCAACCGCGACGTGACCGTTTCCAAGGAACAGGGCCGGGGCCAGCAACAGCGCGGCGTCCCGCAGTGGCCGTTCGAGTTCGGCGGCAACCAGTACAACGGCGACACCGGCTCCTCCAAGACCACGTACAAGGCCCTCCAGACCGACGCCTCGCTCAACCCCGGCAATTCCGGCGGCGCGCTCATCAACATGAACGGCGAGATCATCGGCATCAACTCGGCCATGTACGCGGCCGGGTCGGGCGGCGGCCCGGGCGACTCGGCCGGCAGCGTCGGCCTCGGCTTCGCCATCCCCGTCGACACCGTCAAGGCCGACCTCGCCAAGCTCCGGGCCGGCGGCACCGACAGCTGACGGGCCCGCCCGGCCCGCCGTGCGAGGCTGAAAGGGCCCACCGCCACCGACGCACCCCCGTGAGGTAAGCCGATGAGCCCCGCCGAGCACGGCGACCAGCCCGCCCGCATCCTGATCGTGGACGACGAGCCCGCCGTCCGCGAGGCGCTGCGCCGCAGCCTCGCCTTCGAGGGGTACGACACCGAGCTGGCCGTCGACGGGCTGGACGCGCTCGGCAAGGTCGGCTCGTACGACCCCGAGCTGATCGTCCTCGACGTGCTGATGCCCCGCATGGACGGCCTCACCGCCGCCCGGCGGCTGCGCGCCTCCGGCGTGACCGTACCGATCCTCATGCTGACCGCCCGCGACACCGTCGGCGACCGGGTGACCGGCCTCGACGCCGGCGCCGACGACTACCTCGTCAAGCCCTTCGAACTGGACGAGCTGCTGGCCCGCCTGCGCGCCCTGCTGCGCCGCAGCTCCTACACGACCGCGGCCACCGCCGCCCCGGCCGACGACCGGATCCTCTCCTACGGCGACCTGCGCATGGACCTCGCGACGCGCGAGGTGACGCGCGGCGCACGCCCCGTGGAGCTCACGCGCACGGAGTTCACCCTGCTGGAGCTGTTCATGGCCCACCCGCGCCAGGTGCTGACGAGGGAACAGATCCTCAAGTCCGTCTGGGGCTTCGACTTCGAACCGTCGTCCAACTCCCTGGACGTCTACGTCATGTACCTGCGCCGCAAGACCGAGGCGGGCGGCGAGCCGCGCCTGGTGCACACGGTGCGCGGCGTCGGCTACGTCCTGCGGGCCGGCGACGGGACGGGCGGCGGCACCGAATGATCAGCAGATACCGCAGACTGCCGCTGCGCTCGCGCCTGGCGCTGCTGACGGCCGCGGCCGTCGCCGTGGCCGTCGCGGTCGCGGCGGGCGCGTGCTGGTTCGTCACCAAGCAGCAGCTGGGCCACCAGCGGGACACGACCCTGACCAGCCAGCGCGTCGACGACCGTTCGGTGCAGGGCCTCGTCCAGACCTGCGGCACCAACCCCTCCGGCCTGCCGCCCGCCCCCGGCTCGTACACCATCCAGGTCGTCACCGCCGGCGGCCTCGTGTGCACCACTCCCGGCAAGCCCTCCATCAGGGTGACCGAGGACGACCTGGCCGTCGCGACGGGCCGCGCCGCAGAGGTGCTGCACGACAGCCGGGCGGCGGACGGCCAGGAGATGCGCGTCGCCACGTACCGCAGCGAACGGCTGCCCAACACGGCCGTGTCCATCGCCCAGCCCGTCAGCGAGGTCGACAAGCCCCTCAACGCGCTCGCCCTGGTCCTGGTCATCACCGCCGGCATCGGGGTGCTGGGAGCGGCCACCGCCGGCCTGTGGATCGCCCGGGCGGCGCTGCGCCCGGTCGACCGGCTGACGGGCGCCGTCGAGCACATCGCCCGCACCGAGGACCTGGCGGTGCGCATCCCCGTGGAGGGCGACGACGAGATCGCCCGCCTGTCCCGCTCGTTCAACTCGATGACCGCCGCCCTCGCCTCCTCCCGCGACCGGCAGCAGCAGCTCATCGCCGACGCCGGCCACGAGCTGCGCACCCCGCTGACCTCGCTGCGCACCAACATCGACCTGCTGGTGCGCAGCGAGGAGACGGGCCGGGCGATCCCGCCGGAGGACCGCAGGGAGCTGCTGGCGAGCGTGCGGGCGCAGATGGCCGAGCTGGCGGCGCTCATCGGCGACCTGCAGGAGCTCTCCCGCCCCGACGGCCCCGTCGGCGGCGGCCCGCTGCAGGTGATCGCGCTGCACGAGGCCGTGGAACGGGCCGTGGGGCGCGCGCGCCTGCGGGCCGCCGGAGCGGGCCTGTCGATCGACGCCGAGATCGACCCCTGGTACGTGCGCGCCGAGCCGGCCGCCCTGGAGCGGGCGGTCGTGAACCTGCTCGACAACGCCGTGAAGTTCAGCCCCGCGGGTGGTGTGATCGAGGTCCGTCTGGTGAAGGGCGAACTGACCGTCCGCGACCACGGGCCGGGCATCCCGGCCGAGGAACTGCCGCACGTCTTCGACCGCTTCTGGCGGTCGCCGACGGCGCGCAGCCTGCCGGGCAGCGGCCTGGGCCTGTCGATCGTCGCCCACACCGTCCAGCAGGCGGGCGGCGAGGTGGCCCTGCACGCCGCGCAGGGCGGCGGCACGGTGGCCGCGGTCCGCCTGCCGGGGGCGGCCACCGAGCCGCCGCCCCTCTCCTGACCGCTATCTCTTGACCGCGCCGGGCAGGGACAGCCCGGCCGCGGTCAGCTCCACCCGGATGCCGTCCCGCTGGACCGTGACCTCGCGCAGGTGCAGGTCCTCGGCCTGTGGGGGGAGACGGAACGAGAGAGCCAGCCGGTCGGTGAGGTCCGGCGGCTGCAGCCGGGTGAGGGCCGTGAGCACCGCCGGATCGACGCCGAGCCGCTGCAGCAGCCAGGGGTGTTCGGCGACGACGTCGACGAGGTTGACGTGCGTCAGCGCCTCGACGAACCGGGGCGAGCCGGTGAGCTCGGTCAGCCGGTCCTCGCTGCGGAGTGCGGCGGCGAGATCGTCCTCGTCCACCCCGAGCCGGGCGGCGACGGCCGGCACGGAGAACAGCGCCTTCGCGCGTTCGGCGTCGCGGCTGATGCGGCCGGCCGCCTCGGGGTGCAGGGTGAGGCTCCGGCCGGTGCGCGCGTCACCGGGGCGGTAGGTGGCGACCCGGGGGATGTCCAGGCTGACCCCGTCGACCTCCGTGGACAGCGCGCGGTCGCCGTCGCGGCGCAGCCGCGCCTCCGCGCGCAACTGCAGCTCCTGCCCGGCGACGGGCAGCCGCCCCTCGGCGCCGATGGCGTTGCCGCCGCGGTCGCTGAACCGTATCTGCGAGGCGCCCAGTTCGCGGCGCATGTCCTCGAACGACAGCAGGACGTTCCCGTCGAGATCCCCGACGACGGCACCCCGGATGCCGTCCGTCAGGCTCCCGTCGAGCCGGACGTCCCGGGCACTCGCCCGCACCTTCGCCAGCGACACCCGGTCGGCGGCCACGTCGGGGACGGTGACGTCGACCTGCTGCAGCCGCTTGGTGAGCACCTGCGTCAGGAACGGGAACCCATGGATGTCCACCTGCGGCTCCGCCTCCAGGTGCAGCGCCTGCTGCAGCGTGTGCTGCGCCTTCTTCTCGGCGTACATCACGGCGCAGCGGTCCGCGAGCACGAGGAAGGCGGCGGCGGAGAGGAGGAAGAACAGCCAGGTGGCGGCGCGCCGGTAGGTGCGGAGGGGGCTGGGGGGCCGGCGGCGGGTGCGCGGGCCGCGGTTGCCGCGGTTGCCGCGGCGGCGGCGGGAGCGGCGGTGATCGGGCGGGGCCCAGGGTGGTGCGTCGTCGACGGGGGTGGCGACGGGGCCGGGTATGAGGGGCGGCTCGTCGGGCTCGTAGCCATGCGGGCCGGGCTCCGGGTCCGCGAGTGACGCGAGTTCGTCGTAGGGGTTGGGGGGACGGGGATGTATGCGTGTGGGGGTGCGCATCACCCCATCCCACCACGCGGGCCGCCCCCGGGCGCAAGGGCTTCCCCGAGGACCCGACGAATTCCTGACGCGGGCTTCGAACGGGAGTCTTAGCACCAATACGCGCACGGGACGGGACGGTTTTCGGACGTTGTGCAGGGTCCGTGCACGGTGGCCGGGGCTGCGCCCTAGCGTGGACCGCATGAAACGCACTCGGGGGAGTCGCGACGATCACGCGACGTGTGTGCCGGCAGGTGAACGAACGGGGGGAAGGGGCGGTTCGCAGCACCGCCCCTTCGACTCCTGCGCCTTCTTCACGCCGCCATGCGGAGGGCTACGCGCCCGGATTCACGGTTGACTTCACACCACAGCAGCTTTCCGGTCACGCCGGGGAACTCTTCGCCGACGGACCAGCTGCCCCAGCTGACGGCGCACTGCCGCACGATGAGCAGGCCGGTGTCGGGGACGTTCGCGACGTCCGCGTCGCTGCCGGGCTTGCGCCGGGGGAGACGTGCGGGGCGGTCGAACGGGGCAGGAATCTCAGGCGACTTGTCCCAGAGGCTGATGCGCACCCTGTCGGCGGCCACTTGCTTGAGCCGTACCTCGGCGGGGCCGTCGGTGCTCAGGTAGGAGCTGGTGACGAGCTCGCTCGCGATGAGCGTGGTGACGTCGGCGAGTTCGGCCATGCCGTGGCTTTCCAGCATGCAGCGCAGGGTGATGCGCGCGACGCGCGCGGAGCGCGGGTCATGCGGAAGGGTGAGCGAGTAGGACCAGCGGTTCTCCGGCGATACGGTTGCCATGTGTGGCTCCTTACGGGGAGGTTGTCGCGTTGCCGCGCGGTGTCATTGCCGGCCCTGGGCAGGGCGGTGCGCTTCCGCGGATGCGGCAGGGCCGCGGTGGGAGTGGCCTGGTTCTGACGGTAGGGCCGCCGCTCGTATAGCTAACAGCGGTTCTCTCGTAGAGCTACGAATTACCGCTCGTGTGGGTGACAGAGCCGCGCGCGGGGGCGGCCCTACAGTGGGCGCCATGCCACCGAGCCCTCCCCCAACACTGAGGCAGCGCCGCCTCGGTGCGGAGCTGCGCAAGCTCCGCGAGCGCGCCGGACTCTCGTCAACTGCGGCAGCCGCGCGGTTCGGCTTCCAGCAGGCGCGCATGAGCATGATCGAAGCGGGCCGCCACGCGGTGAGCGCGGACCGGGTGCGGGCGATGGCCCGCAGCTACTCGTGCACGGACGACAAGCTCATCGACGCCCTGGCCGACATGACGGGCGGGCGCACGCGTGGCTGGTGGGACGAGTATCGGGAGCACCTGCCGGCGAGTTTCGCCGACTTGGCCGAGTTGGAACACCATGCGCATGGTCTCCGCGTGGCTCTGGTCATCCATCTTCCCGCGCTGCTTCAGACGGTTGACCATGCCCGTGCGGTAATCCGGGAGGCGGCCCCGCCGCTGCGTGCGTATGAGGTGGAGCATCGGCTGTCCCACCGGATGAAGCGGCAAGCGATCCTGTACGGGGACAATCCGGTGACCTACACGGCGATCATCCATGAAGCCGCCTTGCGGATGGGGTTTGGCGGCGAAGCCATCGCCCGAGCGCAGCTCAAGCATCTGATCGAGATGGGCGAGATGGAAAATGTCGACATCCGAGTGATTCCGTTCGGCCGGGGGACGTTCCCAGGAACGGGGCAGTCGATCGACTATGTCCATGGTGCTGTGCCACAGCTCGACGCCGTGCAACTCGATGTCGCCTGGGACATTCAGTTCCTCGATGCGGAAGCTGAGCTAGCCAGGTACAGGACTGTCGTGGACCGGATGGAAGCGAGCTCACTCGATCCGGTCGAGACGCGGGATTTCATCCACGGCTTCCTGCGGAGCATGTGAAAGGTGACCAGTGTCCACATACCAGTGGAAAAAGTCCTCCTACAGTGCGAGCTCGTCGAACTGCGTGAACATCGCGGCTGCGGAGGATGGAACGATGCGCCTGCGCGAAAGCGACGACCCGGGCACGGTCTTGGTCGTCACGCCTGCGGCGTTACGCGCCCTGATGGCGGCGGCGAAGGCCGAGCTGATACCCAGAGGCGGGTGGTGACGTTGACCGACTGGCAGCAGTCGTCCTACTGCGGCGATTCATCGAACTGCCTCAGCGTTGCCGCCGCAGGTAACGGCACCGTCCGCCTGTGCGAGAGCGATGACCCGGGCACGGTCTTGGCCATTAGGCCCGCGGCGTTGCGCGCCCTGATGGCGGCTGCCCAGGCGGATCTGTTGCCCATCTGGTGGCAGAAGTCTTCGTACAGCCACGAAGGGGCGAACTGCGTCAACGTAGCTGTTGCAGATGACGGATCCGTCCGCCTGCGCGAGAGCGGTGACCCGGGCACGGTCTTGACCGTTGCACCCACGGCCCTACGTGCCCTGATCGCTGCCGCCAAGGCCGAACTGGTACCGGCGGGCAGGCGGTGAGTTGGCCGTGTGGCAGAAGTCGAGCTACTGCAGTGAAGGCAACGCGTGCCTCACCGTCGCCGCCGCAGGCAACGGCGCCGTCCACCTCCGCGAGAGCGAAGCCCCTGGCACCGTTCTCACCCTCAAGCGCGCCGCGCTGCACGGCCTGATACGGGCCCTCAAAGCAGGGGGCACCGGCACCAGGCCGTAGCAGCGAGGTCAAGCGGCCAGCGACCAAAGGCCAAGGTCAGGCGCTCTGCACCGTCAGGTGGTACGTCGTGTCCACCCAGAAGCCACCCGTCGTCCGCGCCTTGATCTCCAGGACGTACTGGCCCGGGGCCAGCGGGGCCAGCCCCGCCCACAGGCCCCACGCGACGCGGCGCCGGCCGAGGGAGCGGAACGGCTTGGACGTGAAGACCTCAAGCGGCAGCTCCAGGCCGTTGAGGAAGGCCCGTGCCTCCTCCACCTCCATGATCATGGGGTCGTTCTTGAACCACTTCACAGGGCGCTGCGTGTTGAAGACGGGGAAGAACACCGGCCGCTCGGCCGGTATCGCACAGCGGCGCACCACGCGCCCGCCGTACGTGCCGGCGAGGAACCACAGGTCGTCCGGCTGCTCCCAGTCGGCGAACTCGCCGGTCTTGTCCCGGACGGGGCTCTGGTCGTCGGGAGCCGAGAGGGCCCACTGCCACCAGCGTGCGGCGAGGGTGCCGCCCTCCTTCGGGCTCAGCTTCCACACGCTGCCGCTCGGCACCGTCTCGCTCACGTACACCACTCCTTCGTCGCACGCCCCTCTCATCAGGGCCTTCGGCTGAACGAGCGGACTTTACCCGCAGCCCTCCACCGGCCCGGCAGGGGTTGCGGGCGGCCGAATCAGCACGAAGACTCACGGAAGGGGCAGAACGGGAGAAGTGGCATGGACGTCAGGCTGCGACCGGGAACGCCCGAGGACGCCGAAGCGTGCGGGCGGATCTGCTACGAGGCGTTCCGCCACATCACGGCGCAGCACGCCTTCCCCGTCGACTTCCCGGACGCGGAGACCGCGACCGGCGCGGTGTCGATGATGCTGAGCCACCCCGGTTTCTACTCGGTGGTCGCCGAGCAGGACGGCAGGGTCGTGGCCAGCAACTTCCTGGACGAACGCTCACAGATTGCGGGCGTGGGCCCGATCACCGTCGACCCCGGCCTGCAGGAGCGCGGTGTGGGGCGGGCGCTGATGCTGGACGTGATGCGTCGTGCCGAGGACCGCGGCTTCCCCGGCGTGCGGCTGCTGCAGGCGGGCTACAACACGGGCTCGCTCTCCCTGTACGCCAAACTCGGCTTCGAGGTGCGCGACGTGCTCGCCTGCATGCAGGGCACTCCGCCCGGCGGAGAGATCCCGGGCCACCGCGTGCGGCCGGCCACCGGGGAGGACGCCGACGCCTGCAACACCCTGTGCCGGCGGGTCCACGGGCACGACCGGGCGGGGGAGCTGGCCGACGCCATCGGCCAGGGCACCGCGCTGGTGGCCGAGCATGCGGGACGCATCAGCGGCTACGCCACGGACCTCGCCTTCTTCGCCCACGCGGTCGGCGAGGGCAACGAGGACGTCAAGGCGCTGATCGCGGCGGCGCGGGCCTTCGCCGGTACCGGCATCCTCGTGCCGATGATGAACGCGGACCTCTTCCGGTGGTGCCTGGAGCAGGGGCTGCGCGTGCAGGCGACCTTCACCCTCATGACGACCGGTCTCCACGGCCCGCCCCAAGGGGCCTACCTGCCCTCGATCCTCTACTGAGCGGCTGCTGCCGGGCCGTGGCAGCGGCGGCGGTGGTAGGCCCAGGTCATGGCCAGCACCATCGGGCCCCAGAGGAGGAACAGGCCGCTGACGACGTTCGCCAGGAGTTCCCACCATCCGTTGTCGTACGGGACGGTGGCGAAGCCGGCGATCTCGAACACGCACAGCACGTAGTCGGCCAGCAGGCCCAGGAACACCAGGCCCGCGAGCGTCGCCGGCACGATCACCAGCATCGGGGGGATCCGCCGGCCCCCGGCGAACGGCACCCACTGCGGCACCGTCTCGCCCCACCAGCGCACGAGCCCGAGACAGGTGAGGGCGAACGCCTCCGACAGCAGGCTGAGCGTGAAGACGTACGGGACGGTGAACCACAGCGAGTGCGGATCGGGGTCGTCGAGCATGCCCATCCGGAAGCCGAACCCGATGGGCAGCCGCCACAGGCACACCGGCAGTCCGACGAGGGGCATGAGGTGGGCCAGGCGTTCCGCCCAGGCGGGGACGGGCTGCTCGGTGCGCTTGATCGTCGCCATGGGCCCATCGTCACGGGCAGCCCACGGCCGGTGGATCATGCGCGGGTACGACGGGCTCCGCCGTGCGACGGAGGCGGCCGTCAGGCCAGCCGTTTCTCCAGCCAGGCGACGTCCCAGTAGGAGCCGAACTTCCGGCCCACGCCCTCGAACACGCCCACCGGGCGGAAGCCGAAGCGCTCGTGGAGGCGCATGGAGGCGGCGTTGGGCTGGGTGACGCCGGCGTAGGCGCGGTGGACGTCCTCGCCGGCCAGGGCGTCGAAGAGGGCGCCGTACAGGAGGGCGCCGAGGCCGCGGCCCGTGGCGTGCGGGGCGAGGTAGACGCTGGTCTCCACCGACGTCTCGTACGCCTGCTTGTCCCGGAAGGGGCCGCTGGCCGCGTAGCCGAGCACCTTGCCGGCCTCCTCGGCGACGAGCAGCCGGTGCCGGCCCGCGGCGGGGCGGGCTTCGAGCCAGGCGCGGCGCGCGGCGGCCGTCACGGGCTCGATGTCGAAGGTGATGGGGGTGTGGACCACGTAGTGGTTGTAGATCTCGGTGAGCTCGTCGAGATCGGCGGTCGCCGCCGGCCGGATCCGTACCCCTGCTGTGCTGCTGTCGTGCATCGGCACTCCCTTCCTGCTGGCCGGGAGGCTACCCGGTACGCCCCCGGCCGGGGCCGGGGGCGTACGAGCGGCGAGCTGTCACCGCACGCCGGGCGTGACTACTTCACGATGGTGATCCGGTCAGCCTTCGGCGGGGCCAGCGGGGACTCCTTCGTGGAGTGGGCCTGCAGGTAGGCGATGAAGACGTCGAGGTCCGACGCGCCCACGCGCTTGTTCGTGCCCTCCTTGAAGGCCGGGAAGCCGTCACCGCCGCCCATCAGGAACTCGTTGGCCGCGACGCGGTAGGTCCTGCCCGCCTCGATCGGGGCGCCGTTGACCTTCACCGAGGACGCGACGATGCGGTCCGCGCCCTTCTTCGTCAGGTCCAGCGTGTACGTCAGGCTCCTGCTGACCTGCAGGATCTTCGGCTGGGCCTCGTTCGGGCCGCTGACCTGCTGCTGCAGGGCCGCCAGGACCTGGGCGCCGGTGAGGTCCTTGGTCTGCATCATGTTGGTGAACGGCTGGACGGTGAACGCCTCGCCGTACGTCACGACGCCGTCGCCCTCGGCGCCGGACGCCTTGAAGGCGAGGTCCGAGCGGACGCCGCCGGGGTTCATGAAGGCGATCTGGGCGCCGCCCTTGTCGGGGGCGGCGAGGCCCTCCAGCTGGGCGTCGGTGATGACGTCGCCCAGCGGCTGCTCGTACGCCTCGGAGCCGCGGCCGTTGATGTCGGCGGAGATGTAGCCGACCGGCTTGTTGGCGACGGGCGCCGCGAGGGTCTTCCAGCGGTCGATGAGCGCGGTCATGTCCGCGGCCTTCGGCTGCTGGCGGTCGACCACGTGGTTGGTGGCGCGCGGGCCCTTGACGGCCGTGCGGACGATGTCCTTCGTGCGGCGGTCGTAGGTCAGCGTCGTGTCCGTGTATAGACGGCCGAAGGAGGCCGCGGAGGTGACCGTGCGCGGGGCACCGGACGGGTCGGGGATGGTGCAGGCGTACGCCTGGTGGGTGTGGCCCGTGACGAGGGCGTCGACCTTCGGCGTGACCTTCTTCGCGATCTCGGTGATGGCGCCCGAGATGCCCGCGCCCCCGCCCGGCGTGTCGCAGTTGTAGTTGTACGAGCCGGAGGCCGGCATTCCGCCCTCGTGGATGAGGGTGACGATGGACTTCACGCCCTGGCGGTCGAGTTCCTTGGCGTACTTGTCGATCGTCGCGACCTCGTCGGCGAACTTCAGGCCCTTGACGCCCTCCGCCGTGACGACGTCCGGCGTGCCCTTCAGGGTCAGGCCGATGATGCCGATCTTGACGCCCTTGTGGCGCCAGACGGTGTACGGCTTGAGGACCGGCTTGCCGGTCTTCTCGTCGAGGACGTTGGCCCCGAGGTAGGGGAAGTCGGCGCCCTGGAAGGTCTTGCCCTTCTCGAAGCAGCCCTCCTTGGGGTGGCAGCCGCCGCGCTGCATGCGCAGCAGCTCCGCGCGGCCCTCGTCGAACTCGTGGTTGCCGACGGAAGTGGCGTCCAGCTTGATCTTGTTGAGCGCCTCGATGGTCGGCTCGTCGTGGAACAGGCCGGTCATCAGCGGGCTGGCGCCGATCATGTCGCCGGCCGCGGCGGTGATCGAGTACTCGTGGCCCTTGCGGGCCGTGCGCAGCGAGTTGGCGAGGAACTCCACACCGCCGGCCGGTATGACCTTCTTGGTGCCGTCGGCCTGGTCCTCCGTCACGGTGCCGGAGGAACCCTGCGGCGGCTCAAGGTTGCCGTGCAGGTCGTTGAACGAGAGCAGCTGGACGTCCACGGTGCGGCCCTGGTCCCGGGCGCCCGCCGGGGCGGCCGCGACGGCCAGGGTGCCGGCGGTGGCGGCGAGCACGGCGGCGGTGGCGGTCAGCCTTCGGAGGGCGAGGCGCTTGCTTCTCGGCAGCGTCTTCGCGGGCATGCGTTCCCCTTTTGATGAAGGTGCTGGGGGTGTATCAGGTCGGGCGCAGCATACGGTCGACGCGCGTAGTCCGGCAGAGGGGGGAGCGGTAACGGAAGGGCCACGCGCCGGGGTCGTAGGCTCGGCCCCATGAGCGACGTGGTGAATGACGTGAGCGGACAGCGGCGGATCGCGGTGCTGGAGGAGCTGGCGCCGCAGCAGGTCGAGGACGTGCTGCGGCTGATCGGGGAGGCGGCGGCCGAGGACGGGCAGCCGGCCGTGTCGGAGCAGGGGCGCCTGCAGCTCAAGGGGCGGCGCGCGGGCGTGCGGCACATCCTGCTGAGCGACGCGGAGAAGGAACTGGTGGGCTACGGCCAACTGGAGGACAGCGACCCGGTGGAGGCCCCGGCGGGCGAGTTCGTCGTCCACCCCGCCCGGCGCGGGCGCGGGCACGGCCGGGCGCTGGGCAACGCCCTGCTGGTGGAGTCCGGCAAGCGGCTGCGGGTGTGGGCGCACGGCGGCCACCCGGCGGCCCGGCACCTCGCACAGGTGCTCGGGCTGAGTCTCTTCCGCGAACTGCGGCAGATGCGGCGGCCGCTGGGTGATCTCTCCCTCGCCGACCCCGTCCTGCCCGAGGGCGTGTCCGTGCGCACCTTCCGGCCCGGCGACGACGACGCGGCCTGGCTCGCCGTGAACGCGGCGGCGTTCGCGCACCACCCCGAGCAGGGCTCGCTGACCCAGCGCGACCTGGACGACCGCAAGGCCGAGGGCTGGTTCGACCCCGAGGGGTTCTTCCTGGCCGAGAAGGCGGGGGAGATCGTCGGCTTCCACTGGACGAAGATCCACGCCGAGCAGGGCCTCGGCGAGGTGTACGTGGTGGGCGTACGGCCCGGCGCGCAGGGCGGTGGCCTCGGCAAGGCGCTCACCACGATCGGCCTGCGGCACCTGGCCGGCCGGGGGCTGCCGACGGCGATGCTCTACGTGGACGCCGACAACCTGCCGGCGGTCTCGGTCTACGAGCGGCTCGGGTTCGCCACGCACGAGGCGGACCTGATGTACCGGACGGAGAGCTGACACAGGGCCCTGCGCCCCGGCGTCCTGCCGGTTGACGGCCCTCTCCGCCGCCTGCACCGCGGTGTGGCGCGAGCAGCCGCTCGCGGTGCGCCCCGGGCCGTGGTGGCGGCGCTCGTCCGGCATGACCGGCGTCGTGCCCGTCGCGCACGCCCTGCTCGCCCTCGGGACGGTCGCCGGCCTGCTGCCGCAGCGACCGTGCCGGGCCGTGGGCGCCGTGCGGCCGGTGCGCCACCGGTGACCCTGAGCGGCGGTCGCTCGCCCTCGGTCTCCGGGCGGCGCTGCGGCTGTTTCCCGGGCGCCGGGGCGCCCACGGCGCCGTCGCCCGGTAGGAACCGCATTCCCTGCGCGTCACGTGGGTGTTACCCGTGATTCAACCTCGGTTGCGAGCCTTGCCCAATGCAGCCCGCCGCGCCTCGCGCAACCGAACGAAGGCTACGCGCCGCCCCCGCTTCCCGCTCCGGCGCGCCCGTACCGGCCCGGACGCGGAACAATGAAGGTATGAGCCAGTCGTCCGGCGCCGGCACCACCCAGGGGCACGACAGCACCGGACCGGTGGGCTTCATCGCCGCCCACCGGCCGAAGGCGGCCGTGGTCGCGGGCGTGCCCGACCTCACCGAGGGCCTCGCGGCGTACGACGGCGAGGCCGCCGCCGACCGGGAGCAGGAGGACGCCCTGCCCGAGGGCCGTTTCCTGGACCGCGAGCGCAGCTGGCTGGCGTTCAACGAGCGGGTGCTGGAGCTCGCCGAGGACCCCTCCACCCCGCTCCTGGAACGGGCCGGCTTCCTGGCGATCTTCGCCAGCAACCTCGACGAGTTCTTCATGGTCCGCGTCGCCGGCCTCAAGCGCCGCATCGCCACCGGCGTCGCCACCCGCTCGGCCTCCGGCCTGCAGCCCCGCGAGGTGCTGGAGCTGATCTGGACCCGCTCGCGCGAGCTCATGGCCCGGCACGCGGCCTGCTATCAGCAGGACGTCGCCCCGGAGCTCGCCGACGAGGGCATCCACCTGATCCGCTGGGCCGAGCTGACCCCCAAGGAGCAGGGACGGCTCTTCACCCTCTTCCGGCAGCAGATCTTCCCCGTCCTCACGCCGCTCGCCGTCGACCCCGCCCACCCCTTCCCGTACATCTCGGGGCTCTCCCTCAACCTCGCCGTGGTGGTGCGCAACCCCGTCAGCGGCCACGACCACTTCGCGCGCGTGAAGGTGCCCCCGCTGCTGCCGCGGTTCCTGGAGGCGTCACCGCAGCGGTACGTGCCGCTGGAGGACGTCATCGCGGCCCACCTGGAGGAGCTCTTCCCCGGCATGGAGGTGCTCGCGCACCACATGTTCCGCGTGACCCGCAACGAGGACCTGGAGGTCGAGGAGGACGACGCGGAGAACCTGCTCCAGGCCCTGGAGAAGGAGCTCATGCGGCGCCGCTTCGGCCCGCCCGTGCGGCTGGAGGTCGAGGAGACCATCGACCCCTACGTCCTCGACCTGCTCGTCCGCGAGCTGAAGATCTCCGACGCCGAGGTCTACCCGCTGCCCGGCCCGCTCGACCTCACCGCGCTCTTCGCCATCTCCTCCCTCGACCGGCCCGAGCTGAAGTACCCCAAGTTCGTGGCCGGCACCCACCGGGACCTCGCCGAGGTCGAGTCCTCCTCCCCGCCCGACATCTTCGCCGCGCTGCGCGAACGGGACGTGCTGCTGCACCACCCGTACGACTCCTTCTCCACCTCCGTCCAGGCGTTCCTGGAACAGGCCGCCGCCGACCCGGACGTCCTGGCCATCAAGCAGACGCTCTACCGCACGTCCGGCGACTCCCCGATCGTCGACGCCCTCATAGACGCCGCCGAGTCCGGCAAGCAGGTCCTCGTCCTCGTCGAGATCAAGGCGCGCTTCGACGAGCAGGCCAACATCAAATGGGCCCGGAAGCTGGAGGAGGCCGGCTGCCACGTCGTCTACGGGCTGGTGGGCCTCAAGACGCACTGCAAGCTGTCGCTGGTCGTCCGGCAGGAGGGCGAGACGCTGCGCCGCTACGCACACGTGGGCACCGGCAACTACCACCCCAAGACCGCGCGTCTGTACGAGGACTTCGGGCTGCTGACCGCCGACCCGCAGGTGGGCGCCGACCTGTCCGACCTCTTCAACCGGCTGTCCGGCTACTCCCGGCGCGAGACCTACCGCCGGCTGCTGGTCGCCCCCAGATCCCTGCGCGACGGGCTGATCTCCCGCATCGCCAAGGAAACCGCCCACCATCGGGCCGGGCGGCCCGCCTCCATCCGCATCAAGGTCAACTCCATGGTCGACGAGGCCGTCATCGACGCCCTCTACCGCGCGGCCCGCGCCGGAGTGCCGGTCGACATCTGGGTGCGCGGCATCTGCGCGCTGCGCCCGGGCGTGGTGGGGCTGTCGGAGAACATCCGCGTGCGCAGCGTCCTGGGCCGGTTCCTGGAGCACTCACGCGTCTTCGCCTTCGGCAACGGCGGCGAGCCCGAAGTGTGGCTGGGCAGCGCCGACATGATGCACCGCAACCTCGACCGGCGCATCGAGGCGCTGGTGCGGGTCACCGACCCCGCCCACCGGGCATCGCTCAGCCGGCTGCTGGAGCTCGGCGTCTCCGACCAGACCGCGTCCTGGCACCTCGGCCCGGACGGCAACTGGACCCGGCGGGCGACGGACGCCGACGGACGGCCGCTGCGCAACGTGCAGGAAATGCTCATCGACGCCCGGAGGCGCCGGCGTGGCACGGCTACGGCATGAACCGCCGGTCACGGTCACCGTTCCCGGGGGGCAGGACATGATGACGAAGAATCGGTACGACCTGACCGGGGGTGCCGCAGGCACGGCAGGCGTGACGGACATGACGGGGGTGCCGGGGGTGCCCGCGGACCGGGACGCGGCGACGGCCGGGGCGGTGCTCGCCGGCTATCTGCAGGCGCAGGCCACCGAGTTCCTGCGCAGCCTGCGGCTGCACGCGGAGAGCGGCTCCGACGCGGAGGACGCGGGCGAGGCCGTCCGGCAGCTGCGGCGCTCCGCGCGGCGCATCGCCGGCGCCCTGCACGTGTACCGGCCGCTGACCGACCCCGACGGCACGGACCCGCTGCGCGGCGAACTGGTGTGGCTCACGGACGTGCTGGGGCGCGAGTACGCCTATGCGGCGCGGCTGGCGCGGCTGCGGGGAGCCCTGCACCGGCTGTCCGGCGGGGACGGTACGGACGCGCCGCCCGCGTCCGCCCGGGGCGCCGGGAGCGGCCTGACCGTCGGGGCGGCCCGGGCCGGCGCGCTGCTGGACCGGCAGCTGACCCTCGCCCGTACCCGGGCGCACTCGGCGGCCCTGCAGGCCCTGGGCTCCGGGCGCTTCCACGCGGTGGCGGACGCTGTCGCCGTGCTGGCCTCAGAGGTGCCGCTGGACGCGGGTGCGCACGAGGTCCTCGCCCGCGAGGCGCTGCCCTGCCTGGCGGAACAGGCACACCGGCGGATGACCGACGCGGTGGAGGCGCTGCCGCTGTCGGTGGCCGGCCTGCCGTACAACGCGGAGGCGCTCGTCCACGGCCTCGCCGCGACGCCGGCCGCCGACGCGCCCCCGGCGGAGGGACGGCAGGACGCCCCCTGGCACCAGGTGCGCCGGCTGGTCCGGCTGCGGCGGTACGCCCAGGAAGTGCTCGACGAGCAGCAGCAGGCCGAGGCGGAGCCCTCGCTGTCGGTCCGGCTGCTGGGCGCGGGCCAGGCCCTCGACCGCCACCGCGAGGCCGCCGAGGCCGCGGCCGCCGCGGCCGCCGCCGCCCGGACCCCGCGCATCGCCCCCGCCACGGCCTACGCCCTCGGGGTGCTCCACGCCGACCAGCGCCACGAGGTGGAGGCGGCGCGCTACGCCTTCGGCCGGATCTGGCAGCGGCTGACGGGGGCGGGCCTGTGAGCGGCGACGGCGGTGGCGGCGGTACGACGGTGCGGGCCGCGGGGTGCCTGCTGTGGCGCCGGTGCGGGCAGGGCCCGGAGATCGAGGTCGCGCTGGTGCACCGGCCGAAGTACGACGACTGGTCCTGGCCGAAGGGCAAGCTCAAGCCCGGCGAGGACGCGGCGGCGTGCGCGGTCCGCGAGGTGCTGGAGGAGACGGGGATGCGCTGCGTCCTGGGCGCCACCCTGCCGACGTCCCGCTACCTGACCGACGGGCGCCTCAAGGAGGTCCGCTACTGGGCCGCCCGGGCCCTCGGCGGCTCGTTCCGGCCGAGCCGCGAGGTGGACCGCGTCCTGTGGCTGCCGCCGACGGAAGCCCGCTCGTGGGTGACCCACGACCGCGACCGCCCCCTGCTCGACGCACTGCTCCTGACCTGGGACGACACAATTTATTGAGTCGGGGCTTGTCAAGTTTTCTTCTGCTGAGCTATATACGTAGGTATCGGGCATCGCACCGGACGTCAGACGAGAGGAGTGACCCGTGATGCTCATGCGTACCGACCCCTTCCGCGACCTCGACCGCCTCACCCAGCAGGTGTTCGGCACCGCGGCCCGGCCCACGACCATGCCGATGGACGCCTACCGTTCCGGCGACGAGTTCGTGGTGCTGTTCGACCTGCCCGGCGTCGACCCCGAGACGATCGACCTGGATGTCGAGCGCAATGTCGTCTCCATCCACGCCGAGCGGAAGCCGACCGCCCCCGAGGGCGCGGAAATGATCGCCGCCGAGCGGCCCACCGGCACGTTCAGCCGTCAGCTCTTCCTGGGCGACACGCTGGAGTCCGACCGGATCGACGCCTCGTACGACGCGGGCGTCCTCACCCTCCGCATCCCGGTGGCGGAACAGGCCAAGCCCCGCAGGATCCCCATCTCCGGCGGCGGCGCGTCCGACCACAAGGCCCTGCGCCGCTGACGGCCACCGGCACCCCGCGCACGCGGGGTGCCCACCGGCACCTTTCGGCTCCCGGCCCGGCCGCCCGGGCCCTCAGTCCCGGGGCGCCAGGGCCGGCCAGGCCAGGGTCAGCTCGCCCTGGCGCCAGCGGGCCGGGCCGTCGACGACCGGCCAGGCGGTGCGCAGGGCCGCCGCGGTGCGGATCCACCGCTGACGCGCGCTCAGCGCCCCGTAGGGCGCGGCCGCCGCCCAGGCCCGGTCGAAGTCCCGCAGGAAGGCGTGCACCGCCTCGCCCGGCACGTTCCGGTGGATGAGCGCCTTCGGCAGGCGCTCCGCAAGATCCGACGGGGCCCCCAGCGAACCCAGCCGCGCCGCGAACGTGATCGTGCGCGGCCCCTCGGGCCCCAGCGTCACCCACACGTGCCGCCGCCCGATCTCGTCGCAGGTGCCCTCCACGAGCAGCCCGTCCGGCGCCAGCCGCCCGCACAGCCGGGCCCAGACCTCCTCGACCTGGCCCTCGTCGTACTGGCGCAGCACGTTCGCCGCCCGGATCAGCAGCGGCCGTCGGCCGCCCGGCAGCGGGACCTCGAAGCCGCCGTGCGCGAAGGACAGCCCGTCGCGCTCGTACGGCTTCGCCGCCGCGACCCGGGCCGGGTCGATCTCGATGCCCACCACCTGCGCGTCGCCCCGCACCGTCCGCAGCCGCTGCAGCAGCTCGACGGCCGTCCAGGGCGCGGCGCCGTACCCGAGGTCCACGGCGACCGGGTCCGCGCTGCGCCGCAGCGCGGCCGCGTGGGTGGCGGCGATCCAGCGGTCCATGCGGCGCAGACGGTTCGGATTGGTGGTGCCGCGCGTCGCCGAACCGATCGGGCGGTGCTGCGGGGCGGTACGGGCGGCCATGGGCATAGAGCCTAAGCCCGGTGGCGCCGGACGGGGCCCTGGGTCACTGTTTGGCAAAGTGGAAATGGGAGCCTGCCTCCGCGACGTTGTCACAGGTTGACAGGTGGTGAGTGCCCAGGGGAGGGCCCTCGGCGGTGGACGGAGGACAGACGGTGAGCCAGTACGCATCCAGGCTCGGCGCCCGCCGTGGCCGGACGCTCGGCACGTTCCCCAAACCCCAGCTGCGGCGCCTCGGCGGCGCCCGCCGCCCCCGCCGCGTCGCCATGCTGAGCGTCCACACCTCGCCCCTGCACCAGCCCGGCACGGGCGACGCGGGCGGCATGAACGTCTACATCGTCGAGCTCGCCAAGCGCCTGGCCGCCATCGACATCGAGGTCGAGATCTTCACCCGGGCCACCACCGGCGCCCTCCCGCCCACCGTCGAGCTGGCCCCGGGCGTGCTCGTCCGCCACATCGACGCCGGCCCGTACGAGGGCCTGGCCAAGGAGGAGCTGCCGGCGCAGCTGTGCGCCTTCACGCACGGCGTGATGCAGGCGTGGGCCGGCCACCGCCCCGGCCACTACGACCTCGTCCACTCCCACTACTGGCTCTCCGGCCACGTCGGCTGGCTCGCCGCCGAGCGCTGGGGAGTGCCGCTCGTCCACGCCATGCACACCATGGCCAAGGTCAAGAACGCCGCCCTCGCCGCGGGCGACACCCCCGAGCCCGCCGCCCGCGTGATCGGCGAGACGCAGATCGTCCGCGCCGCCGACCGGCTCATCGCCAACACCGACGGCGAGGCGCAGGAACTCGTCCACCACTACGAGGCCGACCCCGCCAAGGTCGCCGTCGTGCACCCGGGCGTGAACCTCGACCGCTTCCGCCCCGCCGACGGGCGGGCGGCCGCCCGCGAGCGGCTGGGCCTGCCCGCCGACGCCCTCGTCCCGCTCTTCGCCGGCCGCATCCAGCCCCTCAAGGCCCCCGACGTGCTGCTGCGCGCGGTCGCCGAGCTCCTCGACCGGCAGCCGGCGCTGCGCTCGCGCATCGTGGTGCCGGTGGTCGGCGGCCCCAGCGGCAGCGGCATGGCCAAGCCCGAGGGGCTGCAGAAGCTGGCCGCCCGCCTGGGCATCGCCGACGTCGTCCGCTTCCGGCCGCCGGTCGGCCAGGACCGGCTCGCCGACTGGTACCGCGCGGCGTCGGTGCTGGTGATGCCCTCGCACAGCGAGTCCTTCGGCCTGGTGGCCATCGAGGCCCAGGCGTCCGGCACGCCGGTGGTCGCGGCGTCGGTCGGCGGGCTGCCGGTGGCCGTGCGCGACGAGGTCAGCGGCTTCCTCATACCGGGCCACGACCCCGCCGACTACGCCGACGCGCTGGGCCGCTTCGCGGCCGACCCGCAGCTGGTGGACCGGATGGGCGACGCCGCCGCCCGGCACGCCCAGTCCTTCGGCTGGGGCGCGGCGGCCGCCGCCACGGCCGAGGTCTACACCGCGGCGATCGCCGAGCGACGCCGTCGCCTACGCTCGGCTCATGTCTGACGCGAAGACCACGATCGAGCAGGCCCTCGGCGAGGCGGGCCTGGACTGGGAGAGCCCCTCCGACGGCACGTACGTCGTGAAGCTCCCCGGCACGCGCAAGCTCTCGACGACCGTCTCGCTGGTCGTCGGCAACCACTCCCTCTCCGTCAACGCCTTCGTCGTACGGCGTCCCGACGAGAACCACGAGGGCGTGCACCGCTGGCTGCTGGAGCGCAACACCAGGCTCTACGGCGTGGCTTACGCGGTCGACCGGCTCGGCGACATCTACCTCGTGGGGCGGCTGCCGCTGGCGGCGGTGACCGTCGACGAGATCGACCGCATCCTGGGCACGGTCCTCGAACACGCGGACGGCAGCTTCAACACCCTGCTGGAGATGGGCTTCGCGACCGCCATCCGCAAGGAGTACGCGTGGCGCACGGCGCGCGGCGAGTCGACGCGCAACCTCGAAGCGTTCGAGCGGCTGACGCGCCGCGACGAGCTCGCAGGGCCGCTGGGCGACGACTGACGCGGGCGCTGTGGCGGCGACCGAGCGAAATCAAGCCCGTCCGGCGTTCGAGGACCGGGGGTCCGGGGGCAGAGCCCCCGGCGGTGGCCCCGGGGCGCTCGTCACGCCGGCGTCGACTCCGTTTCCTGCTCCCGCCGGGCCGGCGCGACGGCCGGAACCTCCCCGGAGGAGACGTCCTCGGCCGCCCTCTCACCGGCCGAGGTCTCCGCATCCGCGGCCGGGCTCTCCGGCAGGTTCCGCATCAGGAACCAGTACCCGGCCGCCGCGACCGTTCCGACGACCGCGCAGATCCCCCACAGCGCGTCCGCACCCCACCGGTCGATCACCGTTCCGCCGACCAGCGGGGCCGTCAGGGCCGCCACCGACCACGACATCGTGTACATGCCCTGGTAGCGGCCGCGCCCCTGGGCCGGGGACAGGCGCACGATCAACCCCATCTGGGTGGGGGAGTTGATGATCTCGGCCAGCGTCCAGACGACGACGGTCAGCATGTACACCCCGATCGACCCGGCGAACGCGGTGAGCCCGAAGCCGTAGCCCGTCAGGAGCGCCGAGACCGTCAGCAGCCAGCGCGGGTCGCGGTGCTCGATGAGGCGGGTGACGGGGATCTGCACGGCCATGATCAGCACGCCGTTGACGGCGATGACGGTGCCGTAGTCGCCCGGCGAGAAGCCGTCGGCGCCCATGGCCACCGGAAGGGCGACCGTGTGCTGCATGAAGATGAAGGCCATCAGGAAGGACAGCCCGACGACGCTCATGTAGCGCCGGTCGCGCAGCACGGTCCCCAGGCTGACGGCGGCCTCCGCCGTCGCCCCGGCCTCCCCGGCCACCGGCTCGGGACGCGACTCGGGCAGCTTGAGGAAGACCAGGACCGCGCAGACGAGGGTCAGCGCGCCCTCGCCGAGGAAGCCGATCAGGTAGCTGTGCTCGGCGATCAGACCGGCGACCAGCGAGGAGAAGGCGAAGCCGACGTTGATGGCCCAGTAGTTGAGGGAGAAGGCGCGGACGCGGTCCTGGGCGGGGACGATGTCGGCCATCATCGCCTGCACGGCCGGCCGCGAGGAGTTGGCGGCCATGCCCGCGACGAACGCGACGGCGGCGATGGTCACGGGCTGCTGCATGAAGCCGAGGAGCGCCACCGAGAGGGCCGTGGAGACCTGGGCGATGAGCAGGGTGGGCCGCCGCCCGAGCCGGTCGGCCATGACGCCGGCGCCGAGGGAGGAGACCACTCCGCCCAGCCCGTGCAGGGCCGCGACGACGCCGGCGAACGAGGCCGAGTAGCCGCGGTCGAGGGTGAGGTAGAGGGCCAGGAAGGTAGGTCTTTGTTAAACCGTACGCAACC
>NZ_JAIXMK010000081.1:0-58264 GCF_020328095.1 Streptomyces sichuanensis | reverse complement strand
TGGATGTGTTCACCGCTCGATTGACGGCCGCTCAACGACCGTCCGCGAGTTCGCCGTATCCGCGTCAGGCCCCCGAGCCACCGGCCCGGCTGTGTAGTGTCAGGGCGTGACGATGGGCGCTGAGCACGGGCAGGGTAGCGATGCCACAGCTACGGCCAAGGTCAAGGCGGAGTTGAGCGGCCTGCCGGAGACGTTGCTGTGGACCTTGTGGAACCGGGCCTGTGAGGCGGAGCACGCCGATCCGGTGCTGGACGATCCGATGGCCGGGGCACTGGTCCGGAAGCTCGACTACCCCTTCGAGGAACGGCTGGGGCCTCCGCATCCGCTCTTCTCCCAGGTGCAAGGGCTACGCTCCCTGACCTTCGACCGGGCGGTGCGGCAGTACACCGAGCGGCATCCGGAGGCGACCGTCGTCGCGCTCGGCGAGGGCCTGGAGACGGGGTTCTGGCGGGTGGACAACGGGCGGCTGCGCTGGCTGAGCGTCGATCTTCCGGAGGCCGTCGGGTTGAGGCGTGCCCTGCTGCCGGAGCACTCGCGGGTGCGGGTACTCGCCCGGTCCGCCACCGACCTGAGCTGGCTGGACGAGGTCGACGCCCCGGAGCGGGGCACGATCGTGACCGCGCAGGCGTTGATGATGTATCTGCGGCCCCGCGAGGTGAGGGACATCATCGCCGCGTGTGCCGACCGGCTGCCCGGCGGGGTACTGGTCCTGGACTCGATGCCCCGCTGGATCACCAGACTGACGCGCGAAGGGAAGATCCGGATCGGTGAGCTGACCATCCCGCCGATGCACTGGTCGATGGCGCCCGGTGACCGCTCCCGGCTGTACGCGGTGCACCCGCGCATCACGGACGTGCGGGCACTGACCATGGCGCGCGGCCGTGGGGTGACGGGCCGGCTCATCCAGTACCAACACCTGGTGCCGGCCTTCCGGTCCATCTCCCCCGCGGTGACGCTGCTGCGGTTCGCCTGAACCGCGCCAGGTCGGTGCCGGCCGCGAATGCGGTGGTCAGTCCGCGGTTCCGTTGCGTGCCACGATCCGGTACGCATTGGAGAGTCGCGTACGGCGGAGGAGCGGAGCGAGCAGCTGTTCCGCGCCGTACACACCGGCCAGCAGGGGGACGGCCGACCAGAACAGGGCCGCACGGGCTTTGCGCTGGGGACCGCTGGGCGGGGCGGCGTGCCAGGGGTCGTCGGCGGGCGGCAGGGCGTGGGCGAGGGCGAGGACCGCGGCGCCGGTGATGTCGAACGGGATGTGCGGTTCGTGCCGTTCGACGGCGACGACGGTGTAGCCGAGAGCCTCCAGTTCGCGGCGGAGGTTGGCGAGCGGGATGAGGTGCAGGTGCTGGGGCTGGAAGTAGGGCATCCACCAGCGGCCCAGGATCCCGCTCGACAGGCACTCCGGGTCCGGGACCTCGATGATCAGGTGACCGTCGGGGGCGAGGACCGTGCGGGCGGCGGTCAGTTCCGCGCGCGGGTCGGTGGTGTGCTCCAGGTAGTGGAACATGCTCACCGTGTCGTACGTGCCCTCCAGCTTGGGGGCGAGGTCGGTGAGGAGGCCGCGGTGCGCCTCGGCGATCCGGCCCTGGCGCTTGCCCTCCTCGACTCCTTCGCTGACGTCGAGACCGTCGAAGACGGTGGCCGGAAGAACCGTCCTGGCCGTCTGGGGGAAGTGCCCGTGCCCGGTGCCGACGTCCAGCCAGCGGCGGGGGGTGCCGAACGGGAGGAAGGCACGGGCACTGGCGAGATAACGCTTGTGGTTGCCCTTGCCGTTGAAGACCCATTCCGCCAGCTCGGCTCCCAGGCCGTCGTAGAAGTCCCGGTAGTAGAAGTCCAGACCCTCGGGCGTGAGCTGCGGGTTCTGGAAGGAGTGGGAGCAGTCGCGGCACTGGTCGATCACGAAGGTGCCGGGCTTGTGCTGGAGCAGGTCGACGGTGCGCAGCCGGGTCCGCAGGCGGGAGGAGTCGCACCAGGGGCAGGTGGTGCGCCTGGGCGCGTGGAAGCGGTCCGTGCCGAGGGCGAGTTCGCGCTGGTAGTCGACACGGAGCCGGTCGACCTCCTGGGTCCGGTTCATGGTGTTCCTGGTTCTCCCTGTCGTGTGGTGGCGGCGAATGCTTCGAGGTGCGTGGCGGCCGCGGCGGCGCCTCCCGCGGCGCGGAAGGACTGCCGGACGCGGCGGGCGGCCGCGCGGTACCGGGGATCGGTGAGGACGGCGTCCAGTGCGGCGCCGATCGTGTGGCGGTCGCTGCGGCCGAACCGGATCCTGACCCCGGCACCGGCTGTGGTGAGCTGTGCGGCGATCACGGGCTGGTCGTCCCGGATGGGGGCGGCGACCAGGGGCACCCCGTGCAGCAGGGACTCCGCGACGGTGTTGTGGCCGGCGTGGCAGACGACCGCCGTGGCCCGGGGCAGCAGGGCGAGTTGCGGCAGGTGCCGTACGGCCAGCAGGGTGTCGTCCGAGGTGCCGTCGAGCGCCCCGCCCGGGTCGGCGATGACGGCCTGGAGGCGTGGTGCCCGGTCCCGTACGGCCGCTGCGCACTCGGTGAGGAAGCGGCCGCCGATGTCGGTGTTGGCGGTTCCGAGGGACACGAGGACGGTGGGCCGGCCGGGGGCCAGGCGGTCCCAGGGGAAGGGTGCGGGGTCGGGCCGTCCGGTGAGGGCGGGGCCCACGAACCGGGTCTGCGGGGGCGCGGTGCACTCCCCCGTCAGGGCGGTGGTGGTGAAGGCGAGGACGAGCCCGGGTGAGAAGCGGGGGTCGTGGGTGCGCGCCGGGTCGCCGAGGGCGTCCCGCAATCCGGCCAGCACTCCCTGGATCCATTCCTCCACCTTCGGGGTTCCGGCGAGTGCGCCGGAGAACTCGGCGGAGGTGGTGGCGGAGGTCGCGCAGGGGATGCCGAGCCGTTCGGCGGTCAGGGTCCCGGCGAGCGCCTGCTGGTCGGCGACGATCACGTCCGGGCGAAAGGTGGCGGCGGCCCGTTCCACGCCGGGCGCCATCGCGGTGGCGAGCGGCCCGAGGAAGTCCTGCCACAGGAAGCGCAGTGCCGCGACCCCGCGGAGTCCCGGCGGTCGGCGCAGGTCGTGGGGTGCCGCGCAGGGGTGGATGTCGGCGTCGGGCCCTGCCAGCTCCTCGACGAGTCCGGGGAGCCCGGCCCAGGCGACCCGGTGGCCGCGGCGGGTGAGTTCGGCGGCCACCGCGACGGCGGGGTTGATGTGCCCGACGAGCGGCGGCACGACGAAGAGGAATCGCCTCATACGCGAACGGCCTTCGCCCGGTGCCGGTGCCCCGTGCGGATCCAGTCGAGCATGAGCGTCCCGACGGTCCGGGGGTCGCCCACGAGGACGGAGTGGCCGTGGCCCGCGACCTGGTGGGTGCGGCAGTTGGGGAGCAGGGCCTCCAGCCGGGTGGCCGTGTCCGCGAGGTCGGAGGTGTTCCCGTAGACCGCGAGGACGGGCACGTCGAGGTCCCGCCAGCGTTCCTCGGCGGGTATCCGGCTGGTCGCGATGTCGGCGGCGATCGTCGTCTCCTGCAGCAGCGGGCGGGCCCGCCGTACGAGCCGGGCGGAGTGCCGGCCGTAGTTCCGCTCGATCCAGGGCAGGGCCCGCCCGTCGCGGAGTCTGTTCGCCGAGTCCTCGAGGAGGGTGCTCATCTTCGTGGCCCAGGCCGCGGTGGGCGGCTCGGACTCCACGACGAGGAGGCTGGCGACCCGGTCGGGGTGGCGCAGGGCGTAGTCGAAGGCGACGGTGCCGCCGAAGGAGTTCCCGACCAGGTGGACCGGCCCGGTGGTGTCCATGCCGTCGACGAGGGCGGCGAGGTCGCCGGTGAAGTCCTCCAGCCGGTAGCCGCTGGGGGGACGTTCGCTGCGGCCGTGGCCGCGCTGGTCGTACATCACCACGTCGTGTCCGGCCTCGGCGAGCGCCGGCGCCACGGTGAAGTAGTAGCTGGTCAGGTTGTCCGTGGCGATGCCGTGGACCAGGACGGCGGTGTCCTCGCCGGGTCGTCCGATGCGGGCCACGTTCAGGCGCGGGCGGCGGGCCGTCGTCACCTCGGGCGCCCTGCGATGTAGCGGACGAGCTGCCCGGCGGAGAGCTCGATGATCTCGGTGAGTTCGAGGGAGGCGAAGAAGGCCGGGAAGTCGACCCGGTCGCCGTAGCGGCGTCCGAGTTCGGCGGTGAGGGTGACCAGGTCGATGGACTCCAGGTCGAGGTCCTCGACGAAGCGGGTGTCCATGGTGACGGCCGTGCCCTCAAGGGCGATCTCGGGGACGACGGCGTGCAGTGCCTCCGTGAGCTCGGCGAGGACGGCGCACTCGTCGGTCCCCGGGAGGGGGGTGACGGCGTCGGGCGTGGGGGTGGTGGTCATGAGGGCTTCTCCTCGTGGTGCTGCCGGTGGGGGTCCTCGGTCCAGGCGACGACGTAGCGGCGGGGGCGCAGGCCCGGCGGGTTGCCGACCTCGGCGAGGGAGACGGAGTGGGTGCGGCCGGAGGGCGTACGGACCGTCATCCGGTCTCCGTCCGCGGTGGTGACGCGGAAGTCGCGCGGTCTGCCGCGCAGACCGGTGCCTTCGGCCTTGGCCGCGGCCTCCTTGGCCGTCCAGAAACGGACGAGGGTGCGCGCGCCGCAGCCGAGGCGGTCGTGGAGCGGGAGTTCCTCGGGGGCCAGGACCGTGTCGCGGGTGGCCTCCGGCCGCTCGGTGATCTCCTCGATGTCGATGCCTGCGGGCGCGGCGCCCGCCGGGCGGGCCAGGGCGACGGCGGCTTCCGCGCAGTGGGCGAGGGAGAGGTCCAGGGGCGGCAGTTCCCGGCCGTGCACTCCTTCGGGGTGCGGCCGGCCGGTGTCGTCGTTGCGCACCCGGATCTCGGCGGGGAAGACGGGGCCGGCGCCGTGCTGCCACAGGTGGTGGCGTACGGCGTCCTTGGCGGCGATCCGGCCGAGCAGCCACTGCGGTCTGCCGCGCGCCGGACGGGCCGCGTAGGCGTCCCGTTCGGCACCGCCCAGCAGGTTGCGCATCATCAGCTCGCGGGAGGCCGGGTCGGGCCAGTGCTCGAAGACCAGGTGCCAGCCGCCGGGCTGGATCCGGGCGAGGGTGCTGTCCTCGGGTCTGCGGCGGAAGGCGTCGGTGGCGGGCGGCGAGTCGAACCGGCGGTCCTCCCAGCCGGTGATCTCGCACCAGACGGTTCCGCGGTGGCTGAGCTGGATGTCGGCCACCAGCCGGGTCTCGGTGAGGGTGGTGATGCGGACGTGGCAGTCGAGGCGCTCACCGGCCGCGGGCTCCGGGCCGTGGAAGCGGATCTCGTGGATGCCGACCGGCAGCACGACCGTGCGGTCGGGGCGGGTGGCCATCAGCCAGTAGCCGAGGAGCTGTCCGGCGTTGTCGAGGAGCGCGCCGGGTGCGGGGGGTGCGGTGATGACGCCCCGGACGTGGCGTGCGCCGAGCCCGGTGATCGCGGTGACGCCCTGGAAGAGGGGGCCGTGGAACATCCAGCGCTCGTCGTACATCCGCCGCGCCGAGACGGTGGGCGCTTCTTCACCGGCCGGGACGGGCCAGAGGGCGGGCGGTGCCGGGTGGCGGGGTGCGGTTTCGGTCTCCGCGCGCGCGTACCGGCCGAATTCGACGGTGTGGCAGGCGGGGCGGCCGGGGACGGTCCGGACGGCCGTGGTGACGTCGACGGCGGGCTCGGCGACCAGCCAGGCGAGGAAGCGGGCGTCGCGGACGGCGACCGTGACACCGGTGCCGGCTGCGGCCGCGGCCTCGGTCATGTGCCCGATCATGGTCGTCGCGGGGACGACGGGCCAGCGGTCGGCGAGGTCGGGCCAGTCCGGCCGCTGGCGGTAGAAGCAGTGGTCGGTGAGGTGGGGCATGGTGTCGAGGGCCACCCGGAGCATGGTGGTCCGGACAGGGTCCGCCGCGTGGGGCGGTCTCGCCGGGCCGGAGGCGGCCCCGGTGGCCGGGACCGTCTGAGGCGGCAGCGGGGCCGCCGCGGCCGTGCGGGGGGCGGGGCCTTCGGTCGCGTCCTGGAACGCCGGAGGGGCCGCCGCGGCCGTGCCGGGGGCGGAGTGCGCCGCGAAGAGGGCCGCGGCCGTGTCGGCCGTCTCGGTCAGCAGGGCGCGCAGCTGGGCCGCCTCCGGGAACCGCCCTGCGGCGGCGTCGAGCTGACCGGTGCCGGGGTTTCCCCCGCCGGTGAGGGCGTCGCGCAGCTCCGTGCGGAGCCGGTCCCGGGTGGCGGGTTCCAGGTGGACGGGTCCGGCGTCCAGGCCGAGCCGTACGTCCGGCCGGGCCGGTGCCGCGGGCGGCAGGGGGACGGTGCCGGTGGAGCGGCCTCCCCCGGGGGCCAGGGCGGCGAATTCGGGCTCCGCCCCGTACGCCCACAGGCCGGCCACCGCCCGGCGCAGCTGGCCCAGGCCGTCGCCGTCGGTGCTTCCGGCCGTGACCGCCAGGTGCTCGCGGTCGGCGAGGATGTCGTCGACGAGGGCGGGCAGCTGGCCCTGGCCCGCCTGGACGAAGGCCCGGAACCCGGCCGTGTGGAGGGATTCGACGAGTCCGCGGAACCGCACCGGCTCCAGGAGGTGACGCACGGCCAGCTCACGGACCTCCGCCTCCCGGTCCGGGAACGGCGCGCAGGTGGTGCCCGACCAGACCGGCGCCGAGGGGCGGTGCAGGGTGAAGCGCCGCATCGCCTCCCGGATCGGCCCGAGGTAGGGCGCCAGCATGGGTGTGTGGAAGCCGGACGCGAAGGGCAGCGTACGGCCGAGCACGCCCTCGCGGCGCAGCCGTTCCGTGACCTTCTCCACCTGGGCCGCGGGGCCGCAGGCCACGGACTGGTGCGGGGCGTTGTCGTGGGACAGGACCACGTCGCCGGTCCCGGTCAGGGCCGCCTCCACCTGGGCGGCGGGCGCTCCGTAGGTCACGAAGACCAGGTCGGGGACCCGCAGTGCCAGGGGGTCGAAGTCCCTCAGGAAGGCGTCCACTTCCTTGTCGGCGAAGATCCCGCCGACGGCCATGGCGGTCCACTCCCCCACGCTGTGCCCGGCCAGGGCGTCGGCGCCGACGCCGGTGCGGCGCAGCGCGGTGGCCAGGAGCCGGCCGAGGTCGACGACGGCGGCGCCGTGCTCGGCGACGGCGCCGACGCGGGCCTGCTGCCAGGTGGGGCGGGGCAGTCCGAAGTGGCGGGCGACGTCCTCGCCCTGGGGGGTGAACCCGGCCTCCAGGCCGGGGAAGAGGAAGGCGGTACGGCCGCCGGCCGGTCCGAGCAGGGGCCGGGGCGCGAACCACACCTCGCGGCGGCCTCCCCACGCCGTGCCGCGGGCGGCCACTTTGCGGGCCAGTGCGAGACGGTCGGCGCCGGGCCCGGCCACGACCAGCCGGGTGCCCCCGGCGCCGGTGTCCCTTCGGGCGCGCAGTTGGGCGTCGTCGGTCGCGAGGAGTGCGCGCAGTTCCTCCGTGCTGTCCGCCGCGATCCGCAGGACCGGTTCGGGCTCGTCGACCCGGAGCGTCGTGGACGCGGACCGTCTCTTCCCCGCCGCGGGGCGGAACTCCTCCAGGACCACGTGGGCGTTGATGCCGCCGAAGCCGAAGGCGTTGACCCCGGCCCGGCGCACCTCGGCCTCCCAGGGGCGGGCCACCGGGGACGGGCGGAAGCGGGTGGCGAGCAGCCCGGGGTGGGGGTCGTCGCAGTGCAGGGTGGGCAGCAGCACCTGGTGGTGGAGGGCCAGCGCGGCCTTGACCAGGCCCGCGGCGCCCGCCGCCGGCATGGTGTGGCCGATCATCGACTTGACCGAGCCGATCACCGCGTCCGGTTCGCGCGGGGTGCCGAACACCCGCTGCAGCGTGGTGATTTCGGCCGCGTCGCCGTTGGGGGTTCCCGTGCCGTGCGCTTCCAGCAGGCCGATCGCGCCGGGCGCGGCGGGGTCCGCGCCGGCCGCCTCCCAGGCGAGCCGGACGGCCCGGGTCTGTCCGTCCGGGTCCGGGTTCACCAGGGCGGCGGCGCGCCCGTCGCCGGCCACTCCGGTGCCCCGGACCACCGCGTACACCCGGTCGCCGTCGCGCACGGCGTCGGCGAGCCGTTTGAGGACGAGCACCGCGGTGCCCTCGCCCATCAGCACACCGTCCGCGTCCCGGTGGAAGGGGCGGATCCGCTGTGTCGGGGAGAGGGCGCCGAGCCGGGTGAACACCGTCCACAAGGTCACGTCGTGGCAGTGGTGCACGCCTCCGGCGAGCATCACGTCGCAGCGTCCCGCGGTCAGCTCGCCCACGGCCTGGGCGACCGCCAGCAGGGAGGAGGCGCAGGCCGCGTCGACCGTGTAGGCGGGACCGCGCAGGTCGAGCCGGTTGGCGATGCGGGAGGCGGCGAAGTTGGGGACCAGGCCGATGACGGCGTCGGGGCTGTCCGGTCCCAGGGCCTCTTCGAAGGCGGTACGGACCCGGGCCAGCCGCTCCTGGCCGAGCCCGGGCAGCAGCTCTCCCAGCGTGCGGGTCAATTGGCCTGCGGTGCGGACGCGTTGGTCGAGCCGCGCCAGCCCGGGCGTGAGGTAGCCGCCGCGGCCCAGCACCACTCCGACCCGTGCGGGGTCCACCGTGGAGAGGCCGCCCGCGTCGGCGATCGCGGCGGCGGCCGTGTGCAGGGCGATCAGCTGGTCGGGCTCGGTGGCCGGGACGGAGTCCGGCATGATGCCGAAGGCGACGGGGTCGAAGCCGGTGAGCCGGTCGTCGACGAAGCCGCCGCGTCGGCAGGAGAGGGCACCGGAGCGGTACTCGTCCTCGTCCCAGCGCCCCGGCGGCACCTCGGAGACGGCGTCCACGCCGGTGAGGAGGTTGTGCCAGTAGCAGTCCAGGTCGCCCGCGCCGGGCAGCACGACCGCCATGCCGGTGACGGCCACCGGTTCCTGTGCGGGGTTCCCGGAACGACCGTGGTTCACCGTCACCACCCCGGAGCGGCGTAGACGACCTCGCACGTGCCGTCGTCGCCCCAGGTCAGCTCGCGCAGCAGGGCGAGCGTCCCCTCCCTGGGGTCGATGAGGCCGATGCCGCGCCGGGCGTACTCCCGGGCGAGTTCGGGGCCGACCATCCCGCCGTGCGTGCCGTCCGGGGCCCACGGCCCCCAGTGGACGGTCACCGTCCGCGTGCCCGTGGAGCGGTGCCATGCCCTGCCCTGTGCGGCGAGGGCGTCGTTGGCGGCGGCGTAGTCCGCCTGGCCCCGGTTGCCGTACACGGCCGCGACGGAGCCGAACAGCACGGTGAAGCGGGGTGGTGCGGGGAGCCGGCGCAGCGCGGCGAAGAGAGTGCGGGCGCTCTCCGCCTTCGTGTCGTGGACGCGGGTGAAGGACGCCGGGTCCTTGCCGGCGATGAGTCTGTCCTCGATGACGCCGGCGGCGTGCACCAACCCGTCGATGCGTCCGTAGCGGGCGTGGGTCTCCTTGACCGCCTGTTCGACGGCCTGCGCGTCCCGCAGGTCGACGGAACGGTATCCGCCCTCGCCGCCAGCCGCGCGGATCGCGGCGAGGGTCGCCTCGATCTCGCGGCGGGCCAGGACGAGACCAGCTTGGCGGTCGATCTCCGCTGGACGGAGCCCGCCGCTCCCGGCGAGTGCCGCCCGCAACGCCGCGCGCCCGGTGACGCCCGCGATCCCGGGCGGCTCGGGGTTGTCGGCCGTGCGCGTACGGCCGAGCAGTTCGACCCGGCAGCGGGCGGCCGCCGCGAAGGCGACGGCGACGCGCGCCGCGATGCCGCGCGCCCCGCCCGCGAACAGCAGCACAGACTCCGGGCCGAGCCCGAGGGCCGCGGCCGCCCGCTCCGCCGTGGACTCGTCGTCCGTGAGCAGCGGGCCCAGCGGGGCCTCCTGCGGCTCGGTGCCGAACCGTCGGCCGTCCTCGGTGCGGACGACGACGGATTCCCGGCCCGGCGAGAGGAGTTCCGCGACGATCGCGGCCGCCGTACCGTCGGTGTCGTGCCCGTGCCCGTGCCCGCCGGGAAGGGACACCAGGCGGGCGACCGTGTCCGGGTACTCCCGGGCGACGGTGCGGAGGAAACCGCCCAGCCCGTCGACCCGGTCGCCGTCCTCGGTCCACCGTACGCACAGCAGGCGGCGCGGTCCGCGTCCGAGCAGGTCCTTCAGGAGGGGGAAGGCGGCCGGCAACACGGGCCCGGCGTGCTCCCCGGCGGGCCCGGCCAGCAGGATCACCCCGTCCAGCGGCCCGGCCGGGTCTCCGGACGTGCCGTCGGAGCGGGTGGCGTGCGCCCCGTGCTCCCGGAGCCGGGCGAGGAGGGCGCGGGCGGTACGGTCGCTGCCGCCGAGCACGAGGACGTGCGTGTCCCGCAGGGCCGGGGAGCCCTCGGGTGGCGGAGCGTCGTCCAGGGCCACGCTCCGCAGGATGTACCGCCGGGGCGCGACGCCGGTCGGCTCTGTGGCTGCGGTGTCCTCCGGCTCCGGTGCCGGGCGCGACGTGAGGTCCTCCGCCTCTGCCGGACCGCCCGTGTGGGCGTCCATCCACTCCACGATCGATGCCGCGGTCCGTGCCCGGGTCAGGGCCTCCAGCTCCTCGTCGTCCGGGATCCGTGCCCCCGCACCTCCCAGCCGCTTCACCAGTTCGCCCGCGATCTCCGTCCGCTTGATCGAGTCCACGCTCAGGTCGGCCTCAAGGTCGAGCCGGGGGTCGAGCATCTCCACGGGGTAGCCGGTCCGTTCACTGATGACCGACAGCACCGTACGCAACAGGTCGGGCTCGTCGGCTTCCGCGGGACGGGCCGTCACCACCGTCTCAGCCGCCGCTGTCGCTGCCGTTCCGGTGGCCGTTTCCGCCACCGGAACGGGGGCCTGCGGCGGGATGGCCGCCGTCCCGCCGAAGTACGTCAGCAGGACGTCCCGCTGTGCCGCGACCAGCTCACGGCTGCCGCGCAGGAAGTCCTGGAGGAGGACCGCCCGGTCCACCCGTCCCGTCCCGTTCGCGCCGTCACCACCCGTGGGCGGTGTCAGCGGTGCGATCCGCCGGGCCGGCCGCATGCCTCCGGGGAGCAGCCCGCCGTCCGCGGTGCGGACCAGGTGCCCGTCCACGATCCAGCCAGGGCGCTCCGGCGTCCGTCCGGGCTCGGCCACCACCGCGTCCCGGCCCGCGAACAGCGCTTCCGCGTCGACGTGGACGCCCGCCGAGACCGCCAGCCGGGCCAGCGTCTCCAGGTGGCCGCGCAGCCCGGCGTCGGGGTGCGGCTCGAAGGGGACGGCCAAGTGCGGCCGGTCGCCGAGAATGGCGCGCACCAGACCGGTGAGTACGGTGCCGGGACCCGCTTCGACGAAGATCCGCGCTCCGGCCGCGTACATCGCCTCGATCTGCTCGACGAAGCGCACCGGCGCCGTGATCTGCCCGGCGAGGCGGGCCCGCAGCTCCGCGGGGTCCGCCGGGTAGCGGGTCGCCGTCAGCCCGGACCACACCGGGAGCTCCGGTGCCCCTAGGGGGCGGGAGGCGAGCACCTCGGCGAAGGTCTCCGCCGCGCCGGCCATCATCGGGCTGTGGAAGGCGCACGCCACGTCGAGCGGCTGCACGCCGAATCCGGCGTCCTGCAGTGCCGCCACGCCCTGGCGCACCGCCGGGCCCGGCCCCGCGACCGTCGTCTGGGACGGGGAGTTGTGGCCCGCGACCACCACGTGGCCGGCGAGCCCGGTCCCGGCCAGTACGGCTTCCACCGCGGCCGCCCCCGCTGTGACGGCGGCCATGGCGCCCGGCTCGTCCCCGGCCGCGCTCAGCATCGCCTCGGCACGCAGCTCGCTCAGCTCCGGCAGGTCCGCGGCGGGGAACGCGTCGGCCACGCACAGCGCCACGAGTTCCCCGTAGGAGTGACCGGCCACCATGTCGGGGCGGACTCCGAGTTTCGACAGCACCTCGTGGGCGGCCAGACAGGCGGCGCCCAGGGCGGGCTGGGCCCGTCGGGTGTCGGCGAGCCGGGCACGCTGCGCGTCCCGGCCGGCCGTATCGAACGCGGCCGGCGGGAACATCGTGGCGGCCGGGGCCCGGCGCAGGTGTTCGTGCGTCTCCGGGAAGGCGGTGAACAGGTCCGCCAGCATGCCGGGCCGCTGGCTGCCCTGGCCCGGGAAGAGGAAGGCCAGCTTGCCGGACCCGCGATCGGCGGCTGCCGTGTGGTCGTTCCGCTCGGCCTCGGCCGTTGGGGCGTTCCGCTCGGCCCCGGCCGCGAAGATACCCGGCGCCGCGCGGCCTGCCAGCGCGGCCCGGAGCAGGCCGGGCAGTTCGGCGAGGTCGGTGGCGACCACGGCCGCGGTGACCGGCCCGGCGGCCGGGTCCGCGGCCCGGCGCGCCGCTGTGCGTGCCAGGTCGCGGAGCCGCCACGGCCGCCAGCGGGCCGTGCCCGTCCCGTCCGCGGCGGCTGTTCCGGCGACCGCACGGTCCGCGTCCGTGTCCGTCTTCGCATCCGTGTCCGTATCCGTCTCCGCCAGTCGCAGCAGCTCCTCGATCGCCGCCGTGCCGCGGAACAGGAACAGCTCGGCGGGCCAGGCGTCGGCGGCCTGACGTGGCGGCGCTTCGTCGTCGCACCCTCGCAGCACCGCATGGAAGTTGGTGCCGCCGAAGCCGAAGGCGCTCACTCCGCCCACCCGGTCCCCGGACGGCGTGGCCCAGGGCAGGGCCCGTTGGTGGAAGACGAACGGGCTGCTCTCCGGCCGCCACGCCGGATTGGGCCGCCGGACGTGCAGCGTCGGCGGGCGCACCCCGGTGTACAGCGCCAGGGCCGTCTTGATCAGTCCGGCGAGACCGGCCGCGCACTTGGTGTGGCCGATCTGCGACTTCACCGAACCGATCACACACCCGCCCGGCTCGGCCCCCGACTCCTGGAACACCTCGGTGAGCACGTCGAGTTCGGTACGGTCGCCGACCACCGTGCCGGTGCCGTGCGCCTCGACCAGGCCGACCCGGGCCGGTGGGATCCGGGCCTGGGCGTAGGCACGCTCCAGCGCCGTGCGCTGGCCCTCCGGCCGCGGCGCGGTCAGGCCGCGGGAGCGTCCGTCGCTGGAGGAACCGACGCCCTTGACGACGGCGTAGACCCGGTCGCCGTCGCGCTGCGCGTCGGCCAGTCGTTTGAGCACCACGCAGGCGACGCCCTCGCCCAGGGCGATGCCGTCCGCCCCGGCGTCGAAGGTCTTGCAGCGGCCGGTGGGAGACAGTGCGTGCACCGACGAGAAGAGGACGTAGTCGTTGATGCCGTTGTGCAGGTCGGCGCCGCCGCACAGGACGAGGTCCGCCGCGCCCGTCGTCAGCTCCTTGCAGGCGACGTCGAGGGCGGCGAGCGAGGAGGCACAGGCGGCGTCCACGGTGTAGTTGGCCCCGCCGAGGTCCAGGCGGTTGGCGATCCGGCCGGAGATGACGTTGGCGAGCATCCCGGGGAAGGAGTCCTCGGTGAGGGCGGGCAGCTGCTCCGCCAGGTCCTCCGGGAGCCGTCCGCCCAGGTAGGACGGCAGGACGGTGCGCAGGGCGGTCGCGTTGGACATGTCGCTGCCCGCCTCGGCCCCGAAGATCACGGCGGTGCGTGCGCGCGGGACGTCACGCTGCTCGTAGCCCGCGTCGGCGAGGGCGCGCCGGGCCGCTTCCAGGGCGAGCAGCTGCACGGGGTCGACGGAGGCGAGCGAGGACGGTGGAATGCCGAAGCGCAGGGGGTCGAAGGGGATGCCCGGCAGGAAGCCGCCCCATCGGGACGCCGAGGTGTCGTGCGCGGGTGCTTCCGGTCCGTGGTGGAGGGCCGGATCCCAGCGTCCCTCGGGCACTTCGGTCACCGCGTCCGTGCCGGCGAGTACCTGGGCCCAGAAGTCGGGCAGGTCGGGGGCTCCGGGGAACATGCCGGCCATGCCGATGATCGCGACGTCGAGCGGTGGCGGGGCGGGGGCCTGTGTCGGGGTCGTGCGGGACGTCGCCCCGGACGGCGCGTCGCCGGTCAGTTCCGCGGCGCGCCGCTCGTAGAAGGCGGCCGCCCGGTCCGTCACGGCACGGTGCAGTTCGGCGACGGTCGTGGTGGCGTCGCGGAGCACCGCGACCTCCCCGGCCATGAACATGCCCTCGTCGAGCTGCCGTTCCCCTTCCACCCGGCGGAGCTCGTCGTCCACGCGCTCGACGCCCTTGGCGGCGATGCGCAGCCGTCCCAGGTTGAGCCGTTCCAGCCGCTCCCAGGCATCTCGTCCGTGGACGCCTTGCCGGCGCAGGTCCTCCTGGCGCCTGCGGTAGGTGTCGGTGAACGGGCTCGGTACGCAGCGGGTGACGTGGCCCGGCGCGGTGTCCAGCAGGACGGTGCTCTCCGCGGTGAGCACCCTCTGCTGGAAGCCCGGCTGGACGGCGCCGCTCTCCACCGCCTCGCGGGTGAAGAGGTACGCGGTGCCCATCAGGACGCCGACGGCGGCACCGCGTCGGGTGAGCCCGGTGGACAGGGCCGCGACCATGGCCGCCGAGCGTTCGTCGTGGATCCCGCCGGCGAACAGCACCTCGATCTGCGGTGGCTCGTCCCGCTCCCGCCGGTGGTGGTCGTCCAGGAACCGTTCCAGGACGTCCAGCTGGGCCTCCCAGAGCGGGAAGGAGTTGCTGGGACCGACGTGGCCGCCGCACTCGGCGCCCTCGAAGACGAAGCGCCGGGCTCCCGCGTCCAGGAACTGCCCGAGCAGCCCGGGCGTCGGGACCTGCAGGAAGGTACGGACTCCGTGGGCTTCCAGCGCGGCGGCCTGCGCGGGGCGGCCACCGGCGAGGACGGCGTGGGTGGGGCGGAGTTCGCGTACGGCGTCGAGCTGGGCGCGGCGCACGTCCTCCGGCGCGAAGCCGAGGATGCCGACGCCCCAGGGCCGCCCGCCGAGCGCGGCCCTGGTCTCTTCCAGGAGGGATCTGGTCCGCTCGGGTCCGGACAGGGCCAGCGCGAGGAACGGGAGTCCGCCGGCCTCCGCGACGGCCGCGGCGAAGCGCGCCTGGTCACTGACCCGCGTCATCGGGCCCTGCGCGATGGGGAGTTCGGTGCCGAACGAGCGGCTCATGGCGGATCGGGGGCGCAGCGCCTCGGGCCCGCCGGGGGCCCGGAGCGCCCGGTCGATTCCCTCGCGCACGGACCGTACGGCGGCGCCCACCGTGCGGTGGTCGCGGGCGAAACGGCGGGCGAGGAAGGCGTCCTGGCCGAGGGGGACGGGGCGGTCCCGCAGTGCGGCGGGAAGGCCCGGTCGGTCGCGGTCCACCAGGCGCCGCCCGTCGGCGAGGACCGTGCCCGTGCCGTCCGTCGTGCGCAGCAGGCGGGCGAGCGCTGGCGGAGTGGCCGCTTCGTCCAGCAGCGCGAGCTGCACGTCGAGTACGACGCCGGCGGCGCCCGCGAGCACGGCCGCCGCGGCGGTGTTCGGCCCGATGCCGCCGCACGCCCAGACGGGGACGCCCACGTCCGGGTCGGCGAGCAGCTGTTGCAGCAGCACGAAGGTGGACAGTTCGCCGGCCGGTCCCCCGCACTCGCTGCCGCGCGCGACGACACCGGCCGCCCCCGCCCGTACCGCGGCACGGGCCTCGGCCCGGGAGCGGGCCTCCGCCAGGACGGTGACGCCCCGGCCCCAGTCCTCGGGCCGGCCTGCGCCGGGGGCGAGCAGGACGGTGTGCGGCCCGGGGGCATGCCGGTCGTGGAGTTCGTCCGGACGGAGTGCGCAGTCCTCGGCAATGCGCACGCCGAACTCGCCGCCGGTCCAACGGCGGGCGAGGGCGAGGGCTTCGCGGGCGTGCCGGCCCCCGCCACCGAGGTCGAGGACGCCGAGCCCACCGGCTCTGCGGACGGCCGCGACGAGTCGCGGGTCGGCCTCTCCGAAAGGACTGACACCGATGACGGTTGTCTGCACCACGAAGTCGGCTCCCCACCAGGGACTCTGGAATCTGGACCATGCCGGAGGAGCCGAATGCAAGGACGCCCGCTCCCGCCCCCGCAGTTGCTTGCGCCTCGGCAGCAAACGTTCCGGATCAACCTTTCACGCCGCAACCAGCGGGACAAGTCCGGTCACACGGCGCACAGTTGCACGTACGGGATTCCTGTCAGCGCCCGCGCATCATATTCCGCTTGACAACAGACCTCAATACCTCTTCCTCGGACGGGCCGTTCGCTCGTTCCTACGGGGGCTCCGCCCCCTCGGACCTGACCCGTCCGTCAGTATGGGCTGCCATGGACTCCTCTGCGCCTTCGTGCGTCCTCGGCAGCGACGGCCTCTGCGCGCCCCACACCGGCCGTGGCCACGACCCTGATGCCTTCGTCGAGATCGGCTCCCTGACGAAGGTGCTGACCGGAACGCTGCTGATGCGGCTGGCGGCGCAGGGCGTCGTCTCCGTCGACGACCCCGTGGAGCGACGGCTCGCGACACCGGCGGGCACGGGCATCACCCTGCGGCAGCTCCAGGAGCACACCTCGGGCCTGCCCCGCCTGCCGCCCCTGCTGCCGGGCGCGAAGCGCTCGGATCCGTACCGTCCGTTCACCGACCAGGCACTGCAGGACCTGCTGGCCGCCGGGTTGGGCACCCTCGCGGTCACTCCTCCAGGGGAGAGGGAGGAGTACTCCAACCTCGGATACGCGGTGCTCGGGGCGGCGCTGGCGACCGCGGCGGGTGCCCCGTACATGGACCTGCTGGCGGAGCACGTACTGCGCCCGCTGGGCATACGGAGCGAGGTCACTCATCGGCCGCCGCAGGACCGCAGTCTGATCCCGACCGGGATCTTCGGCCGCCGGCTCCGGCCGTGGACGATGACCGGTGCGATCCTCCCCGCGGGCGGCCTGTGGGCGACCCCGCGGGCGGCGGCGCGCATCCTCACCGGCCTGGTGGTGGAACGTGTCCTCGGCGAACCGGCCCCGGCATGGCGGCGGGCGGGCGAACTCGTCTGGCACAACGGCGCCACACGCAACGCCTCGGTCTTCGCCGGCGCCTTCCCCGACGGCCGCTGGATCCTCGTCCACCGCCTCGGCGGCACGGCGGACGCGACGGACCGCATGGCCATCGACCACTTGCGGGGCCAACGGTGCGGGTAGGAAGGTCGCGGCCTGGGGCCGAGCGCCGGTCCGGCCGTCAGGCGGCCACCCGCTCGGCGAGGAAGTCCTCCCAGGTGCGCTGCCCGACCGAGGCGCCCTCCAACGTCAGGTTCTCGCCCGCGCGATAGACGCGACCAACCTTTCCCGGCACCCGGACGGGCAGCATCATCCTGTGCTTGCCGCGCGCCTGCAGATAGCAGCGGCTCAGGTCGCCCAGGCCGTACACCGTGGGCCCGGTGAGGTCGGGCACCAGGCCCGCCGGCCGGCCGAGGGCCAGTTCCACGAGGCGGGCGGCGACGTCGCGCGCATCCACCGGCTGCCAGCGGAGACCGCCCGGGGCGGGCACCACCGGCAGCTTCGCCATCTTCTCCACGACCGTCAGGGCCAGGTCGTGGAACTGGGCGGCCCGCAGCGTCGTCCACGGAATTCCGGATTCCGATATGGCCTGCTCCGCGCCCAGCTTGGCCCTGAAGTAGCCCAGCGGCAGCTTGTCCGCCCCGATGACCGAGATGTACACCAGGTGCTGCACACCGGCACGCTGTGCGGCCCGCACCAGGTGCCGGGTGGCCTCGTCGTCGCCCTTCGGGCCGCCTGCGAGGTGAAGGACGGTCTTCACGCCCTCCAGCGCGGCGTCGAGGCCCTCGCCCTTGAGCAGGTCGGCGGAGACGTGCTCGATGCCGTCCCCCGACTCGCCGCCACGCCGGCTGAGCACCCGGACGGTACAACCGGCCTCGCGCAGAAGCGGTACGACGACGCGGCCGAGCGTGCCCGTGCCACCGGTGACCAGAACGGGGGCGGTCTTCGCGGTCATCTCCGGCATCTCCATCATCTCCCACGTGCTCGCCCGGGAGATGATCTCCCAGGTCTGTATCTCTGCCTCTGCCTCTATGACCCGCCGCGAAGAAGGAATGTGACAGGTGGACGAAAAAACTTCCCCCGCCTCTGTGAGCACGGTGACCGGGCTCTTCGAGGAACACCGGCCCCGCCTGAGGGCCGTGGCCTACCGCATGCTCGGCTCGCTCAGCGAAGCCGACGACGCCGTCCAGGAGACCTGGCTGCGACTGGACCGCACCGACGCCGCCGAGATCGACAACCTCGGCGGCTGGCTGACCACGGTGGTCGGGCGCGTCTGCCTGAACCTGCTGCGGTCGAGGGAGCAGCGGCGCGAGGACCCCCTGGAGATACGGATCCCCGACCCGGTCATCAGCCGCGAGGACGGTGCCGCCGACGCCGACCCGGAGCAGAAGGCACTGCTCGTCGACTCGGTCGGGCTGGCCCTGCTGGTCGTTCTGCAGTCCCTCGCTCCGGCCGAACGGCTCGCGTTCGTCCTTCACGACATGTTCCACGTCCCCTTCGACGACATCGCCCCGCTCGTCGAGAAGACCCCGGCCGCGACGCGGCAGCTCGCCAGCCGCGCCCGTCGACGCGTACAAGGCCGGGCCCCGGCGCCCGACCCCGACATCGCACGCCAGCGCGTCGCCGTCGACGCGTTCTTCGCCGCCGCGCGCGACGGCGACTTCGAGGCCCTCGTCTCCGTCCTCGACCCCGACGTCGTCCTGCGCTCCGACGGCGGCGTCGCCCGCGCCGGCCTCACGGTCGCCGTCCGGGGCGCGACGACGGTGGCCGCGCAGGCGACCTCCTGGGGCAAGCTGTCCCCGTTCGCCCGCCCGGCGCTCATCAACGGCGCCGCCGGAGTCGTGGTCGTCCCGCAGAAGCAGCCGGTGTCCGTCATGGCCTTCACCGTCGTGGACGGAAGGATCGTCGCCATCGAGGTCCTTGCGGACCCCGAGCGTCTGAGGCGGCTGGACTTGTCGGTCCTGAAGATCGCCTGACGGCCCAGGGGGCCGTCCCCGCTGTCCGGCGGGGACGGTTCCCTCCGGTCGGCGGGTCGTCGCGGTGACGGTGCCGACGCGCGCTCCGCGCGCCATCGCATCACGCGGAGGGCGCTCCCGGTTTGCGGGCCTCCCAGAACTCGATGAGGAAGGCTCCCTCCCGGGCCGCCCGCGTCAGTGCGCGGGCGCCTTGGACCATGAACTTCCTGACCGGCGAGTCGTCGAGCTGTTCGCCGAGAGCGGCCAGCTCGTCCAGGTAGTCCCAAGTGGACGCGAGGTCTCCCGTCGCCTCGGCGTCGCCCACGACGATGCCGGTGAAGCCGGCGCGCCGCAGCTGTGCGGCGAGTCCGCCCGGCGTGGCCAGGTGCGGCAGGGCGTAGTAGCGGCAGACCGGCTCGACGAGGCGGCGGACTTCTCCGGTGGTCAGTCCGTCGCCGGCGAGCCACTCGTAGCCGATCGAGAGCCCGCCGGGCTTGAGGACCCGGGCGACCTCGGCGTGGGCGCGGTCCTTGTCGGCCGTGTGGCAGATGGCCTCGAAGGCGTAGACGACGTCGAACGAGGCGTCCTCGAAGGGCATGTCCATGGCGTCGCCCTCGACGAACGTGGTCCGCTCCTGCAGTCCGAGGTCACGGGCTCGCGTGCGGGCGCGCTCGACACGCCCCGGGGTGAGGTCCAGGCCCGTCACATGGGCACCGGAGAGGCCGGCGATGTTGAGGGCCGGACCGCCCACCCCGCTGCCCACGTCGAGGACCTTCATGCCGGGGCGCAGGCCCGCACGGTCGGCGAGGAACTTCTGGCGCGCGGCGAGGGCGTCGACGTGCGAGTCGCCGGGCTTCAGGGGGGCGAAGTGGTGGGACGCGCCCCAGCCCTCCAGGTACAGGTCCGTGACCAGGTCGTAGTAGGACGTCACGAGGTCGCGGTAGTGACCGCTGCGGGCGGAGTCGCCTGCCGCGGCCAGTTGGCGGTAGCGCTCCAGCGCCGCCTCGGTGGTTTCGGTCATCGTCGTGGCCCTTCCGGTGGGTCAGTTGCGGCTGACCTTGTCGTAGATGTCGAGAAAGGAGCCTTCCGCCCCGTACTTCTCGCGGGCGGCGAGGTAGGGCCGGCCGTCGAACATGGTCCAGAACTCCTCATGTGTCATGTGCGAGGCGACGTAGGGGACCTGGAAGCCGCCGTTGTCCAGCAGCCAGGTCTCGAATTCCCTGGTGGCCTGCCGGGCGTCCCAGGGCCGGCCGAGCCGGACCGGTTCCGGCGTCTCGAAGACGACGGCGATGTCGACGTAGAGTCCGTCCGGGGTACCGGGGCTCACCAGGCCCTCCGGCTCGGTGCGGCGCAGAGTCACCGGGCACAGCCACATACGGTCCACGTGGAACGCCTCGCGGCACTTCTCGATCGCCTCGGGCAGCGCGCGCACGGGTACGAGGGCTTCCTGCGTCGCCGTGTTCTGCAGGTACATCCGGCGGATCCCGGGCGTCTCGGTGCGCTTGAGGAACGCGGCCTTGGGCGGCATGAGCCAGCCCAGGGTGTACCGGAAGAGTGGATGGTTACCGCTCGGGACGAGCATCTCGGCCGCCCAGTAGATGCTGCGGCTGTGCCGGAAGTAGAAGTCCCGCAGCGGTACGTACTCGGCGTTGCGCGGCAGCCGGCATCGGGCCCGGGCGTGCTCGTAGAACCAGGGTTTGTACCACCGTCCCATCCGGTTGACCGTGCCGTCGCCGGCGCGGGGGCGGTCGGCGAGGGTGCCGGTGACCACGACGCTTTCCGTCGGTGAGAAGTGGAAGCCCTCCACGAAGTCGGGCGGGTGGGGGCCGGAGGAGTACGACGCGATGCACTCGGTGAGCGCGGCCGCGCTGTCGAGCCGGTGGTAGGTGAGGCGGACCCACGGGGCGGACGGAACCATCCGCAGCCGCACGGAGGTCAGCAGCCCCAGGGTGCCGCGGCTCCAGGGCAGGGCGTGGAAGAGGTCCGCGCGGCGGGTGCGGTCGGCCACCACCACCTCACCACCGGCCAGGAGGACCTCGCAGGATGCGACGGTGTCCGCGAACAGGCCGTGGCGGTGGGAGGACGTCTCGATGCCGTAGCCCATGATGAGGCCGCCGACGGTGAGGTCCTCCATCTCCGGCACGACCGGCAGGGTCCAGCCGCGCGGCAGCGCGGACGTCAGGCGCCCCATGGTGACCGCCGGGCCGACCGTCACGGTGCCGCGCCCGGTATCCACGTGGAGGATGTCGTCCAGGTGCGCCGGCACCAGGAACGCCCCGTCCTTGTAGGACTCCTCGCGGGAGTGCGCCATCGAGCGCCACTGCGGGCGGGCGGTGCAGATCAGCCCTTCCCCGCCCTGTCGTTCGCGCTGCCGCACGCGGGCCTGCATCCGGGCCACCCGCCGCCGGTGGCGCCGCAGGGCACCTCGCCGCGGACGGAGCAGCCGGGAGGAGGACAGCGCCTCGGCCAGTGCGTACGCCTTGGACAGCGGCAGCAGGACCGGGACCACGTACAGCCAGCGGTGCTCGGCCAGCCACCGGGCGGAGCGGGGAACGGGCGTCCGGCTCATGGGCGCGCTTCCCTGTCAGCGGCCGCGGGGGGAGGGGACGACGCGTCCGTCGGCAGTGACGATGCCTGAGGAACCGGGGCGGGATCGGTCGCGCTCAAGGAATTCCTCCCACTTGCGGATGGTGAGGTCCTGGAAGAGGCCGACAGCCGGGTTGAGTTCGACGATCGGGGCGGCGTAATGGGTCTCGTAGCCGAGCTGTTCCGCCTCCACGGCATCGCCGTCCTCGCACAGCAGCGGTTTGACGACGAGCGCGCCGGCCAGGCGCATGAAGTGCGGGAGCAGGCTGCGGGGCAGTGTCCGCCGGGTGCCGGGGATCTTCACCGCGTCGAAGTAGAAGACGAAGAACACCCTGCTGGTGCGCCGGTCCATCGGCAGCACGAAGCACCAGTGCTTGATCGACCCCCCTGTGTCGGAGCGCTGGTAGGGGTAGTCGAAGGCGAGCTCGATGGAGGTGGTGTCCACGCGGCGCCGGTCCACGAATCGGGACGTGAGGCGGCCGCCGCCCACGAAGGTCTCGTACGACAGCTCCACCCGGTCCCCGATCAGCGCGTGGCGGGTGAGTCTGGCGTCCCAGAAGGGGCGGAAGCGGCGGTGCAGATAACTGTGGGTGAAGTCGCTGACGTTGTCGATGATCATCGAGTGGTGGGCCTGCCAGGTGTACGAGGCGTCCAGCCGGGCCCACGGCCTGCTCCCCGACAGCTCCGGGATGGCCGGGATCGTCCGCACGGGGGCCAGGGCCGGGTCACCCGGGAAGATCCAGACCAGGCCGTGCCGGGTGGTGACCGGATATCCGGGCACCTTGACCTCGGGCCGGGCGCGGCCGAACAGGTCGTGGGCGTAGTGCACCACGTTGCCGTCGCCGTCGTAGGTCCAGCCGTGGTAAGTGCAGGTCAGATGACAGCCGTTGACCTCACCGCCGGAGAGTTTCAGCTGCCGGTGCGCGCAGCGGTCCTCCAGGGCGTGCAGGCTGCCGTCCGTGCCGCGGTAGACCACGATGGGGTGACCCCAGAAGCGGGTGGCCAAGGTCTTGCCGCGGGGCAGTTCGCTTTCGTAGGCGACGGCGTACCAGTAGTCGGGATCCATGCCGGCCGCCCGCACCTTGGCCCGCTTGCTGCGTGCCTCGGCGAACGCCGGGGGCCGGTGCGGGTCCGGCCGGGCGGGCCGGGCGGGCCGGCGGTCGCCGGTCACGACGCCCCCGCGGAACGCTTGCGGTGGCGGACGGTGCAGGGGGCGGTGGGGGCGGGGACGAAGGTCGAGTAGTCCGGCGCGTAGGCGGAGCGGGCGGGCCGCAGGTCCACCGCGCGCAGCAGGACGCTCCACACCGTCTTGACCTGGAGGTAGGCGAAGGCGAGTCCGATGCAGCGGTGTTTGCCACCGCCGAAGCCGATGAGGCCGTAGGGGCGGTGGTGCTCGGTGCGCCCTGCGCCGTAGCGGGAGGGGTCGAAGCGATCGGGGTCGCGGAACACCTCGGGCATGCGGTGCGCCACCGCGGGGGAGACCATGACGAGGGACCCGGCCGGCACCCGGTGGCCGCGGATCGTGGTGTCGCGCAGCGCTTTGCGCATCAGCAGGATCAGCGGCGGGTGCAGCCGCTCGGCCTCGCGCACGCAGTTACCCAGGAGTTCCATGCGGTGCAGGATCCGGGTGCCGAGCCGGCTGCCGGTTTCCCACAGCTCGTCCTGCTCGGCGCGCAGCCGCGGCACGTACTCGGGGTGGCGCATGAGCAGCACGCCGGTCCAGGTGGCGAGTACCGCGCTCGTGTGCTGGCCGGCGAAGATCATGCCGATCAGGATGCCGGTGACGATGTGGTCGGGCAGGGGCTGCCCGTCCGGGGTGCGGGCCGCGAGCAGCACGGCGAGCATGTCCTGTTCGCGGGCGGCGTCGGAAGGGTGGCCGGGGAGGCCGGCGGGCCCGCCCCCTGGACGCCGCCCGCGGCGTTCCGCGATGACTTCGCCGATGGCGTCGGCGATGGCTGCGCGGGCCCGGTCGCGGCGCCGGAAGGCGGGGATCGGTGCCTTGGGGCTGAGCATGCCCGCGAGCCGGATGCCGCTTTCCAGTTCGTGGTAGAGGCGGGGCAGTTCCGGGCCCATGCGGCGGTGGAACTCCTCGCCGATGAGACAGCGGGTGGCGATGGCCACGGTCATCCGGTTCAGCTCGGCGAGCAGGTCGATCTCGCCTTCCGCCGGCCAGCGCGCCACCTGGGCGCGTACCTCGGCCTCCATGACACGGGCGTAGGCGTCGAGATTCCGGGAGCCGAGGACGGGTCGGATGGGGGCGATCTGCGCGTCCATCTCCTCCGGGGTGGCGTCGTAGCCGATGCCGCGCCCGAAGACCGGTGCCATGAAGCGGTATGCCTCGCGCGGGCTGAGGACCGTCTCGTCCGCTTCGAACACCTCGGCATGTGCCTCGGGTCCGCAGACGAAGACGATTTCCTGACCCAGAAGGGGAAAGGCGAAGGTATTGCCCACCTGTTCGCGCGCGGTGCGCAGCAGGGCGACCGGGTCGCGGTGGAAGGCGGGCAGCGGCCCAAGCCACGGCAGGTGGCGGGCCGGCAGGCGGGGCGCGGGCAGGGTCCCCCGGCCGGCCGCCGCGGAGGTTCCGGTCGTCATCGCGGCACCGCCCCGGCGCCCCGCGCGCGCCGCCCGGCGGGGCGGGGCGCGGGCTTCGCCGCCCCGCGCCGTTCCAGCAGCCCGCGGTCGGCGAAGCAGCGGTACGCCTGCTCGACGGCGGTGGTGATGTCCGTGGGGCGGTAGCCCAGGACCTCGCGGCTGAGGGAGCAGTCCGCCCGCCGCTCGGAGCGCAGGAAGCGAACGGCCGCGGGGGTGAAGCGCGCCTCCCTGTGCGGCGTCAGCACCGACCGTGGCCCCTCGGCGAGCCGGGCCAGCACCCCCATGGCCGGTGCGGGGATCCGCAGGCGTGGCTTGGGGCGGCCGGTGGCCCGCGCGTAGAGGTTCATCATCTGGTCGACCGTGCGGAACTCGGTGGACAGCAAGTACTTGTGCCCCGACAGGCCGCGTTCCATGGCCAGCAGGTGGCCCTGTACGAGGTCCTGGACGGAGACGAACTCGAAGCCGCCGGGGATGTAGGCGAGCAGCCGTCCGTGCGCGAAGTCGAGCAGCACGCGTCCCATCCTGGACGGGACGTAGTCGTGCGGGCCGATGATGGCCGTCGAGACCGCGACCACCACGTCGAGGCCCTGGGCCGCGGCCTTGCAGCACTCGTGCTCCACCAGCACCTTGCTGCGCGTGTACGGGGTGTGGGCCCCGAAGGGGTAGTGCGGGTCGCGCTCCGTGCTGGCCCGCCCCGGGGTCGGGCCCGTGGCGCTGAACGACCCGGTCACCACGACCCTGCGCACGCCGTGCCGGCGCGCGGCTTCGAGCACGTTGCGCGTGCCCAGCACATTGACCGCGTGGATGTCGCGGTGCCCGCGCGCAGCCGTCGACACGCGCGCCGCGCAGTGGTACACGCCCTCACAGCCTTCGACGGCGGCCGCGACCGCCGCCGGATCCCGCACGTCGCCGACCGTCCGGCGGACGGGGAGTCCGGCCAGCGCCTCGACGGCCGTGCGGGCGGCCGGTCCGGAGGGCCGTACCAGTGCCCGGACCTCATGACCGTCGGCCAGCAAGCGGCGCACAAGGTTCGCCCCCAGATGCCCACTTGCGCCTGTCACGAGAATCACGGCCCCCCTCCCCCGTTTTTCAGTACGTATGAAGATGACGGCTTCCCCTGTATGCGGGATACACGGAAGGATTCCCCCGCCACCGGGTGAAATTCTCGCGCCAGGGGTCGCATGGGCACTTGGATACGGCGCACAGATACGCCCGCGCCCTTCAATACGATGAGCCGGATCGTATGAAGATGAGGATTTCTCTTTTATAGGGAACCGTAGTCCTCATTCGATGGTGCAGCTTATCGATCAGGAGCCGAAGGAAGAATCCTCCGTACGGAAGCCATCGACCCTTCCCGCGACCGGCATATCGAAAGAGGATGACGGCTCATGGCGACGCCCGACACCGCCACCGGCGACTCCGCGGCCGGCACGCCGGTGCCCGGTGCGCGCCGCGCGTACGACGCCGCCTGCGCGCGCCTGCTCGGCCTCCAGCACGAAAACGGTGCGTGGGAGGGCGAGATGGAGTGGAGCACCATGATCCTCTCCCAGTACGTCATCGTCCTGCACATCCTGGAACGTCCCCCGGACGAGCCGACGCGACAGGCCATCCTCCGGTGTTACCGGACGACCCGTTCGGATGAGGGAAGTTGGGGCATGCACCCGCAGGCGCCGCCGTCGGCGTACGCCACGACGCTGGCCTACGTGGCCCTGCGCCTGCTCGGCACCGAATCCGACGACCCCCTCGCCGCCGACGCCAGGAAGTGGATCCACGCACAGCCGGGCGGTGTCCACGCCGTTCCGCAATGGGGGTTCTTCTGGCTCGCATTGCTGGGCCTGGTGCCCTACCGGCAGGTGGCGCCGGTTCCCCCCGAGATGATGCTCCTCCCCCAGTGGGCTCCCCTGCACCCCGGACGACTGCTGGGCTGGACCCGGATGCTCTACCAGGCCATGGCCTACCTGTACGGCGCGAGGTTCTGCGCGGACCCGGGCCCTGTCGGCCGCGACCTGCGCCGTGAGCTGTTTCCCGGACCGGGCCCGGAAGCCGGTGCCGGTGCCGGTGTCCCACCCGGCCGCAGCACGGACGTCTACGTCGCCTGCGGTCGCGCGCTGCGCGTGCTGCAGTGCTGCCTGCGCGGATGGGAGCGGGTGCACAGCCGCCGCCTGCGCCGTGTCGCGCTGGAGCGCTGTCACCGCGCCGTCGTCGACGAGCAGCACGCCTCGCCGCACCACGGTCTGTCCTCGGTGAACGCCCTGGTGGAATGCCTGGTGCTGTTCGCCCGGAACCGGCATCACCCCTTGCTGGAGGACGCCGTCGCCCGCCTGCGCTACTGGTGCTGGGAGGACGGCGACCGCGGCCTGCGCGTCTGCGGGGACCGCTCCATCGTGTGGGACACCTCTTTCGCCGTGGAAGCCCTCCTGTCGGGAGGCTCGGGAGGCTCGGGAGGCTCGGGAGGCTCGGGAGGCTCGGGAGGCGCTGCTCGCGAGGACCGGGAAGCGGTCCACGAAGCGGACCACCGGCTGGGCCCGGCGCTCCACCGGGCGCACACCTTCCTGCGCGGGGCGCAGATCACCGCGTACACCGGCCGTGTGCCGCCCCTGCGCACCGTCCGCCATGGCTGGGCGTTCTCCGACGGCCACAGCCGCTGGCCCGTGAGCGACTGCACGGCCGAGGCAGTGGGCGCCCTGTTGGGGGCGCAGCGTGCGACCGGCCTCGGCGCCCACCGGGTTCCGGCGACCGCCCACCTCGACCGGCAGGCCCTGCTCGGCGCGATGAAGGTCATGCTGGACCGGCAGAACCCCGACGGCGGGTTCGGCACCCTCGACCGCCGGCGCGTCGGCCACTGGATGGAGGCACTGAACCCGACGGAGATGTTCGCCGGGTGCATGACCGACACGTCGTCGGTCGAATGCACCGGCTCCGTCCTCACGGCCCTGGGCCGCATGCGGCCCCTGCTGGACCCGGCCGCGCGCCGCCGTGCCGGAAAGGCGACCGCACGAGGCGTCGCGTACATCCGCGCGTCCCAGAATCATGACGGGTCCTTCAGCGGAACGTGGGGCATCAACTACACCTACGCCGCCTTCCACGCCGCCCGCGGGCTGCGCGCCGCGGGGGTCCCGGCCGACGACCCGGCGCTCGCCGCGCTTGCCGGCTGGCTGCGGAAGACCCAGCTCAAGGACGGCTCCTGGGGCGAGGACTGGCGAAGCTGCCTCGAACGCCGTCACCTCGCGCTGGACAGAGGTCTGCCCGAGATGACCGCCTGGGCGGTCCTGGCCGGACTCGACACGCTCGGGCCGCGGCACCCCGTCGTCGAGAACGGCGTCCGCTGGCTGTGCACCCATCAGCAGGAGGACGGCTCCTGGGCCGGTGGCCACGTCAACGGTGTCTTCTTCACCACGATGATGCTCGTCTACCGCCTGTACCCGGTGTACTTCCCGGCCATGGCCGTGGGCTGCTACCTGCGGGCCGTCGCCCCGTTCGTTCCCTCCACCCCCGCGACCCGGATCGCGCCCGAAGGACCCGAAGGTGCACCATGACCACCGAAGCACAGGCCACTTCCCCGCCCGAAGGACGGGAACTCCCCGAGGTCGAAGGAGGGTTGCCGCTGATCGGGCACACTGTTCCCTTCGTCCGCGACCCCGTGGGTTTTCTGTTGCGTGCGCACAGCAGGCAGGGCGAGGCCGTCGCCTTCTCGCTGCCGGGCCGGCGGGTGGCGTCGTTCTGCGGGCCACAGGCCAACGCCGCGGTCCTGGGCCTGGACGACTCCGAAGCGGACCGCCGCCCCGTCTACGAACCACTCGTGACTCCCCTGTTGGGCCCGGGGGTGGTCTTCAACATCCCCGATGACGTCAAGACATGGCATGACACCCTGCTGCTGCCCCACCTCCGACGGGATGCCCTGGCCCGGTACGTCCCGGTCATGTTCGATCAGGTCGAGCGGCACATCGCCCCGTGGGGGGCCTGCGGCACGTTCGAGCTCATGACGACGATGCACTACCTGACCATGCGCATCACCGCCCACTGCCTGATCGGACCACGGTTCGGCCGGACGATGGGACCGGTCTTGCCCCAGCTGATGAACCGGCTGGAGACCGCCTTCTTCATGTCCTTCGTGATCGGCTCCCGTGCTCTTCTGCCCCACCACCGCCGAGCCGGCCGCGCACGGGAGAGCCTCACCCGCGCCATCAAGGAGATCGCTCCCCACGACTGTCCCGAGGGCGACGAGCGCAGCCATTTCGTGGAGCTCATGCGTGCGGTGGGGCCGGACGGCCGTTCCCTGGACGAGGACACCGCGGCCGCCCTCATGCTCGGCTGGCTGTTCGCCTCGGCGTCCACCCCGGTCCACGCCGCCTGGACGGGAGTCCTCCTGCTCCAGCACCCCCAGTGGCTTCCCGTTCTGCGCGCGGAGCAGGAAGCGGCGTTCACGGACTACCCGCCGACCACTCTTTCACCACTCCACGAACTCGACCGCCTGGGCCACTGCCTCCTGGAGTCCGAACGCCTGCACCCGCCAGTCTGGCTGCTCGCCCGCACGGCCGCACGAGACCTGTGCGTCCAGGGCTACCGGGTACCGCGCGGTCACATGATGTGCGTCTCGCCGGGAGCGTCGCATCGCCTGCCGGGCGTGTTCCGCGACCCCGGGAGGTTCGATCCAGACCGCTACCTTCCGGATCGCGGGGAACACCGCACCACTCCCCCCGTCTTGATCGGTTTCAGCGGAGGACGGCACCCCTGCCTGGGCTCGGCCTTCGCCCAGCAAACGATCAAGGTCATCTGGAGCGTCCTCCTGCGCGCCTTCGACCTCGAACTCGCCGACCCCCAGGTTCGCGAGGCCCGCTCCACCCTGAGGCACCCGCCCCGGCAACCGTGCACGGTGCGCTACCGCCGCAGGAAACGATGACCACCGATGGACACGCCGTGCGACGTCGCCGTCATCGGTGCGGGCCCGGCCGGCTGCGCCGCTGCACTCGCCCATGCCCGCGCCGGCCACCGCGTGCTGCTCCTGGAGGCCGCGCGCCGGCCACCCACCCGGCTGGCCGGGGAGTGGCTCCACCCCGACGGAGTCGCCGTGCTGCGCAGGCTCGGGGTCGGCATGCCGCCGCGCCTCGCCCTCCCGGCCCTGGGCTTCGTCCTGCACCCGGAGGACGGCAGCCCGCCGATCACACTGGCCTGCCCGCGCGGCGAGCGGGCCGCCACCGTACGCCACTGCGAGCTCGTCGACGCTCTCCGGGCCGTCGCGGCGGACCACCCGGCCATCACCCTCACTCTCGGGGCGCGCGTCACCTCCGTCCGGCACGCCACGGTCACCTACACCCGGGAGGGCGGACCCGAACGGCACGTACCCGTGGGGCGCGTCATCGGTGGCGACGGACAGTCCTCCGTGGTGCGGCGCGCGATCCACTCCGCCGGCCCGGCGACGACCGTCTCCCGCACGGCCGGTGTGCTGCTGCGCGGCCTCGCCCTCCCCGCGGAGGGATACGGTCACGTCTTCGCGGGCGGCCCCGGCCCCGTACTGGCCTACCGGCTCGACGACGACACAGTCCGGGTGACCATCGACGTACCCTTGTCACCCTTGCGCTCCATGGACCTGCCGTCCTACGTACAGCGCGACTACTCACGCTTTCTCCCCGCCACCCTGGCCGGGCCCCTGTGCACGGCCCTGGAGCAGAGGACGGTGCAGTGGGCGGCCAACCGGGTCCGGCCGCGCACCTTCCACGGCCGGGGGCCCTACGCCCTGGTCGGTGACGCGGTCGGCACCTGTCACCCGCTCACCGCCTCCGGGCTGACCATCGGCCTGCGCGACGCCGAATGTCTCGCCCGCAGCGAGGACGTCGCCGCTCACGGCCGGCGCCGACGGGCCGCCGTGCGGGCACACGAACACCTCGCCGCCGCCATGCACCGCATCTTCTGCGACCCGGGCCGGGCCACCGGGGACCTGCGCCGCAGCATGTACGCCGTCCTGCGCGCCAGTGGGACCGAACGCGAACGGATGATGCGGCTGCTGTGCGCGGAAGAACTCGGCCCCCTCTCCCTGACGGGTGCCGTCCTGCACGTCGCCGGTCACGCACTGCGCGAACACCTGGTGACAGGCCGGTGCCGCACGACATGGCGCACGTCCCTGCGCGCGTGCGGGGACTACCTCGGCTGGCTGCGCTGGATGAGCCGCCCTCCGGGACACGGCTGGGGCAGGTGAACGAGGGTGCTCAGTAACCTCAGCAGACGCACATCTCAGTAGACGAACGGGAACATCCGGAACCGGGCGCGGCGGCAGTACTCCTCCCAGAGCCGGCCGTACTTGACGCGGCAGCGGCGGTCGTCGCGGTGCGCCCGATGCACGAACATGAGCAACAGGAAGGCCGGGAGCAGGTACGGCAGGACGGAACCCGTGCCGCAGAGCAGCGTCCAGCTGAGGTACACCAGCAGTTCGCCGGTGTAGTTCAGCTTCCTGCCGATGCCCCAGAACCCCGACACCAGGAGTTTGCCGCCCAGCGTCTCGGCCGGGCGGCCCCAGATGGTGGTCGCTCCCCCGGTTTTGAAGCGGTGCTTCTGGTCGTTCGCTCCACGGAAGAGCCAGAAGCCGAAGACGAACAGCGCGCAGCACACCGCTCCCAGCCAGAGTGGGAGGGGGGTGTGGACGTGGATCAGCGTGCGTCCGCAGATGCCGTAGAAGAACGGCACGAGAACGTAGTCCCCCCACACCAGCATCCACCCGAATCTCTCGGCGATGAGGTCCCACGTGTACACCATGCCGCCCTCGAACTGAAAATAGTTGGCCAGATAGAGGAAGCAGAAGAGCTGGTAGAGCAGCATCCGGCCGCTCACCGAGCCCTGGGCCGTGTATTGGGCGGCCGCGGCCGACATGTTGAAGACGAAGAGCCCGATGAGAGAGGGACGGTAGGAGAAGAACTTCAGGTCCACCCCCGCCCATACGGGGTTCGGCTGCACTCCGTAGAAGTAGTCGGCCAGGCCGCGCCGCCATCCGGGCCCCCGGGAGGCGGCCGGCGTCCGGCGCCTGCCGGCGCGGAACAGCAGCCAGGCCAGTGTGAACGCGAACACGTTGGCCACCAGGAGCAGTTCCCCCCAGTGCCGGTCGGGCCAGGCGAGGACCCGCGGCGCCCGGAGCCAGCAGCCCGCCACGGCGCTCGCGGTCAGCGCGAACAGCCACGCACCGTTGAGGCGGTAGGCCCGCGGAGTGCCCGTATCGTCCGTCACCGCTGCCTGCACCGAACGCCCGGGAATCCAGCGCGAACCCGCGAAAAGCACCAGAACGAAGGCCATCAGGGCGAGCGCAGCCATGGATGAGAATCCTTCTGTGGATGTGCCACGGACTACCCCGCCTCTGCGTGAGGGAAACGCCGGCGGAGGCCGTTCCGTCTAAAGCGGTACGTACCGGCTCCCTGCTGTCGAACAGCGGAGCGCTCTTCGGCCGCGATGCGCAAGGAGTCGGCCCGGCTCTGCGAGGCAGAGGCTGCTTGCGACTCGACCCTCGAATTTCCGGGTAGCCCTTGAGTGCGGTAATCCCGAATGAATCCGGTGATTCCCTGGGCCAGTTACCTCGGGGAACACGCGGCTCGCCCGTCCGTCGGCACACCGGAAATTCCCCGTTTCCCCATGCGGCCTTGCGGCATGACCGAGTGGCCGGCCGAGCGCAGGGAGGTGCGTCCGTGCACCGTCGGCACAGCGTTCACGGCAAGACGAGCGTTCACAACGAGTCGGCGACCCGGGGCGGCCTTCGTCTCCTCGCAGCCGTCGTTCGGTGGCGGCCCTGGCACACCGTCCGCCTGACACTGGCCGCCTGCGCTGTCGCCACCGTGGCCATGGGCCTGTTCGGCACAGGCGGCCTGGACCGGCTCAGCATCACCGGGGCGGCCCCGTCCCCATCCGCCGCCATCCGGGACGGCGCCACGCTCGGGGAACGCTACGGCTTCTCCGCCCCCGACCTCGTGCTGCTGCTGCGCGCCACGTCGGACGTCCGCACGCCGGAGGTCGCGGCGGTGGGCCGCGCGGTGGAGGGGCAGGTCCGGCGGACGCCGGGGGTTGGACCCGTCTCCTCGTACTGGAGCGCGAACGATCCCGCCCTGCTCTCCCGGGACGCGCGCTCGGCACTGGTCACCGCCGATCTGACCGGTGACGAGTCGCGCAGGGCGAAGACCGCCCAACGACTGGTCGCCGCCCTCGGTGAACACCGCGGGCCGGTGACGGTCATGCCCACGGGAACGGCGTGGACTCATGCCGAATCCCTGGAGGACAACCGTGCCGACCTGCTCAGGGCGGAGCTGATCTCCGCGCCGGCCTGTGCGCTCATTCTCCTCTTCGTCTTCCGTTCCCTGGTCGCGGCGCTGCTGCCGGTCGTCAGTGCGCTGATCGCCACGGCGGGCACCCTGGCCTTCCTTCGGCTGCTGACCTCCTTCACGGAGGTCTCGGTGTACGCCTCGAACGTCGCCACCGCTCTGGGGCTCGGCCTGGCGGTGGACTACGGCATCCTGGTGGTCTCGCGCTTCCGCGAGGAATCCGCGGGCGGCGCATCCCTGCGGGAGGCCATCGGACGCAGCGTCCGCACCGCGGGTCATACGATCGTCGTCTCGGCGAGCATCGTGCTGGCGTCCCTTTCCGCCCTGCTGCTCTTTCCCTTCGTGTTCCTGCGCTCGGCCGCCTGGGCCGCCATCGCCGTGGTGGTGTTCTCGGCAGCGTCTTCCGTCATCGTGATCCCGGCTCTGCTGGCGCTTTTCGGACGGCACATCGACCGGTTCGACCTGTTCGCCCGCCTCCGCGGGCGCGGCGCCGCCGGCCCGGGGGGAAGCCCCGGCTGGCGCCGGGTGGCCCTGGCCGTCACCCGGCGGCCTGTCGTGGCAACACTCGCCGCCGCCTGCGCGCTGGCCGCGTTGTCGCTGCCCGCATGGCATGTCGTCCTCGGCCCGAACAGCGTGGACGGTCTTCCCCAGCACAGCAGGACCCGTACCGCCTCAGTGGCGATCCGTCAGGACTTCGCCTCGGCCCCGGAACGCGACCTGACCGTCGGACTCCCGAAGGGGACGTCGCGTGAGGACGTCGAAGGCTACGCCCGTACCGTGTCGGCGCTGCCGCAGACTGCCGGCGTCCGCGCCCTCACCGGCCGGTACCGCGGCGGCACGAGGACCGAGGCGCCGGGCCCCTGGGACGCGCACCTGGATGCACCGGGCGGCCCGGTGCTGGTCGTCACGTCACGTCGTGCCCCCGTCACGGAGGAATCGGCGGGCCTGGTGAGGCGGCTGCGTGCGCTTCCCGCCCACGGTCGTGTCCTCGTCGCCGGGGAGGCGGCGGAGGCGGTGGACGCCTCGTCCGCCATCCGGCGGACCCTGCCCTGGTCCAGCGGGCTCATCGCGGCCGGGACGTTCGTGCTCATGGCGCTCTTCACCCGCAGTCTGCTGGTGCCGCTCAAGGCCGTGGTGGTGGCGGTGGCAAGCCTGACGGCGACGCTGGGCTGCCTGGTGTACGTGTTCCAGGACGGGCACCTGCGGGGTGTCGTCGGTGACTTCCACGCCCCCGGATACCTCTTCGACACGACGACCGTCTTCCTCCTGGCGACCGCCTACGCGCTGTCGGTGGACTACGAGGTCTTCATCGTCGCCCGCATCAAAGAGGAGTACCTCGCGTCAGGTGACAACACCGCGGCCGTGGTCGCGGGGATGCAGAAGACGGGCCGCCTGGTCACGGCGGCGTCCCTCGTCTTCGCGACCGCCATGGCCGGACCCGCGACCTCCCAGGTCACCCCGCTCAAACTGACCGGCGCGGGGCTGGCCCTGGCCGTCCTGCTGGACGCCGTGGTGGTGCGGGGCGCTCTGGTTCCCGCCCTGATGACCCTGGCGGGCAGGGCCAACTGGTGGCTGCCGGGGGGACGGGGGCAGCGCTGCCGGATCCGCCGCGGGGCATGAGGTCGTCGTCGGACGCCCGGTTCGGCTGGCTTCCCCGGCAACCGTGTGGCGCAAAGCGCTCCTTGACGCCGTCCCGGGGCTGATAAATCGTTTGTCCGCTGGCGCGCCGCCTCCTCAGCACCGCAGGTCAGCGGCGTTTCTCAGCACGAACTCATCACGGTCCGCACCTCGGCCCGCGCGAGCCACTCGCCGGTGCCAGGGCCCCTCAAGGAGACTTCTTGTCCGGCGAGCAGCACCTTCTCAAGGTCTACAGCGACCGCACCTATGTGCACACCACCACGGTCAGGCATCAGGGCACCACGGTGGCCCTGGCGATGGACGACCGGCGGCGGATCGTCTACAGCGTGCTCGATCTCTCCCGGCACGACGACGCCAAGGGCGAACTCGACGCCGCCTACTGGTCGGAGAACCCGCTTCCGCTGCGTTTCCCCGCGGAGATCACGGACATCGGTTTCGCGGCCGCCGGGGCCACCGCCTTACCGGTGGTCAAGAACGGCGGGCGCATCGAGGCGGCAGCCGGTGAGCGGCTGGACGCGGACGAGGTGGACCCCTTCCTGTCCACCACGGCCAGGCTCACGGCCCCGGTGCCCTTCCACGTCCTGTCGGACGGCACGCACATCGTCGTCCTGCGCCAGGCCATAGGCGCCGAGCACCCGGATGCCGTGCACCGGCTGGCCGCCGGTGGGTCCTCCGGCGACGCGGAGCGCGCGGGCTACGTCACGGACGGCACGGGCGCCAAGGTGCCGCTGGCGGCGGACACCCTGCTGTGCGACCGGTTCCTGCTGGTCGGCGCGGAGCTGAAGCCCGTGCTGGAGGCGCGGTACCGCCGCAGCCGGCACAGGACGCGTCCGGATTCGGCCAAGGACAGCCTGGGCACGACCGACATGGAAGGCCGCCCCTTCCACGAGCCGACCCAGCACCTGTCCTTCGTCCGGCACCTCTCCGGCGGCCGCTTCACCGCCCTGCTCGTTCCCACGGCCGTGCACGGGCAGCAGCGCTGGCAGGTCTTCGCCCACAACGACGCCACCGGCCGCATCGACTCCTTCAACGTCGAGCAGGGCCGCGACGGGCTGTTCAACCTCCAGGGCACCCAGGCATGGACCAGCCCCGACCCGGCCCACCGGGACGCGGTCTACGAATCGGGCCCCGGCACCTGCCCGTTCACCGGACTGCCGCTGGTTCCCGTCGTCAGCACCGAGGGTCACGCCGAGACCGCCCTCGCCTTCGGCGAAGGTGACGCCCATGTCCGCGTGACCGAGGGACCCGAGCTGGCCGGCCGCGACTTCACGGTTGAGTTCTGGGCCCGGCGCACCGCACACGGCCGCCAGGAGTTCCTGGTCGGCCACGGGGACGAGTCGGGCAGTCCTCTCAAGTCCCTGCACATCGGCTTCCGTCAGGACGACCGCTTCACCTTCGCCTTCTACGCCGACGACCTCAACGCCGACGGCCCGGTCACCGACACCACCTGGCACCACTGGGCCTGCGTCTACGACCACAAGGCCCGCCGGCAGACCGTCTACCGCGACGGTGAGGAGGCGGCCAGCCGCACCACCGGCGGCGACTACGCCGGCACCGGTGCCCTCCTGCTGGGCCGCGCCCTCGCCCAGAGCGCCCGCGCCGAGCTGGACGAGGTACGGGTCTGGAACCGCGCCCGCACCGCCGAGGAGCTCAAGCGCGACAAGGGCGTCCGTCTCATCGGCAACGACCCCGGTCTCGTCGCGTACTACCGCTTCGACGAGGGATCCGGCACCCGCCTGCACGACCAGACCGACCACGCGCGCCACGGCGAACTCCTCGGCGGTCCGCGCTGGGTGACCTCCGAGGCGCCCGTCGGCGACCACCCGGGCGTGCGCCGCGACAGCTTCGCCGTCGCCGGCCGGAAGACCGCCTCCGGGCTCTCCGCCGTCCTCTACCACCAGCAGGAACAGTCCAGCACGGGCTACGACAAGGACCCGAAGCCGGCCAAGCGCCAGGCCCGCGTCCTGCTCTCGTACGCCACCTCCGGGCCGGACCCCAGGACCGGCGCCGCCACCGACGACGCGTACATCGCCACCGTCGACTTCGGTGTCGGCCGCGACGGGCGCCTCGCCCAGGTCCCGGACGAGCTGGCGCTCCCGGTGCTCGCCGCGCCGGACGGCAGCTCGGACGTCGAGACCATCAGCGAGCTGGACGCCCGGATCCGCGAGCTGGTCCAGGGCATCGCGGCCAAGGAGACCGAGGTCGCCGACCTCGCCCGGCAGACCGCCGACGTGCCGGAGCTGGAGCGCCTCCGCGAGGCGTTCCACGCCAAGTGGCAGGAGATCGACGGCTGGACATGCCGTCTCCGTTTCAAGAACACCCGGGACGGCAAGCCGCAGTACCTCGCCGTGAAGGACGACGGCGCGGGGAGCGAGCCGCCGCTGATCAGGACCTCCGACAAGGAGGCGAAGTCGGCGCTGTGGGCCGTCATGATGCCCCCGGGGGCCTCCTGGAGCGGCCCCACGCCCTACCTTTTGCACAATCCGCACACCGGCAAGGACATGAACGTCGCCGGTGAGCGCCGGGACGACGACGCGCCCCTGATCGTGTGGCGGCGGCAGGCCGGCGCCTGGAACACCCACTTCCACATCCAGGAGCGCGGCGACGGCTTCAGCACCGTCGTCAACCGGTACAGCGGGAAGGCGGTCTGCGCCCCCGACCGGCTCGGCGACCGCGTCGTCCAGTACGACCCCGCGGCGGTCACCGAGTCCGGCGAGGGGCTGTTCGTCATCGAGCGCGTCGCCCTCCACGACTTCTCCGGCTCCGCCTTCCGCGACGCGGCCAAGCGCGTGGAGGCCCTCGACGCACAGCTCGCCGAGCTCCGCCCCATGCGCGAGCTGCTGGAGCGGCGCCGCCGCGAGATCGAGGCCGGCCAGGCCGAGCTGACGGCCAAGCGCGACGAGCTCGCCCGGCTGACCGGCGGCCTCAAGGGCGCCGACGACATCGCGCTGCCCGTGCCCCAGCTCTCCCTCGACCGCACCGGTCTGAGCACCTCCGGCGCACTGCTGGCCTTCGCTCGCTCGGCCGACCGGCCGTACCTGCTGGACAGCGCCACCGGCAACGTCGTGCTGTACTTCCGCGGCACCAACGGACAGTTCTTCGCCACCTACTACGACACCGCGGTCGCGCGCTCCTCCCGCCGGCTGGCGGCGGGTGACGGCCAGGCGGTCACCTTCACCGCCCGCGACTCCGGCACCGGCCTGGGATCGGTGACGATCCGTGTCACCGCCGGTGACGGGCCCGGCCTGTGCGACGTGACCATCGAGCGGGGCGAGGAGCGCGAGACCTGGCAGCGGCTGCCGCGCCACGCGGCCGACTTCGCCGCGATCGTCAACGGGACCCCGGAGGAGCCCGTCACGATCGGCGCAGTGAAGTCGTTCGACGCGACCAGCAGACTCCTGTCCGGCGGCAAGGCCGGCGACGTCGTCGGCGGTGAGCTCCGGCTCGCCGAACCCCTTTCCGTCGTCCTGCCCGCCGGCACGCCCGTCACCGTCGGCGGCCACCTCTACCTCACGGGCGCCGGCTACGCGCCGGGAGCCACGAGGCTCCTGCTGGACGCCGGCGAGGGCGGCCCCGAACCGCAGCCGGGCGAGCCCGTCCAGCGGCTGCGCCACGACCATCGCCGCGCCTCCTCCAACCGCCCCGGCGTCCCGCTCTCCGCGGGCTCCCGGCTGGTGCTGGCCGACCCGGGCACGGCCCGGGAGGTCCCGCTCGGCGAGGTGTCCGACCTCGTCGCCGGGCACGGCTGCCGCTGGCGCGCGGACAAGCCGGGCCGGGCATACTCCTTCGACGGACAGCAGAGCGTCCTCACCCTCCCGCGGGAGGGACTGGACCGGGTGGCGGTGAGCAGCGACCTGACCCTGGAGGCGTGGGTCAATCCCGAGGGGGTGTCCGGCGCGGCCAGGGTCGTCCACGCCGGCACCGGCGCCGTCCCGTACACCCTGGGCCTCCTCGCCCCGACCGCCTCCGTCGTGCCCGCGCTGGCCTTCGACGGCACGAGCGGCGTGGCCATGACCGAGAAGGGCTTCAGCCTCGCCGGACAGTCCTTCACCGTGGAGTTCTGGGCGCGACGCACCAAGGAATGGAACGGCAAGGCGCAGTACGTCATCGGCCACGGGACGTCGCACGGCAGTACCAGGGGCGCCCTGCACATCGGCTGGCGCGAGGGCAGCGCCTTCACCTTCGCCTTCTACGGCGACGACCTCACCACCGACTACGGGTACGACGAGACGGACTGGCACCACTGGGCCTGCACCTTCGACGCGACCACCCGCGAACAGGTGATCTACCGGGACGGCGTCGAGGAGACCCGGCGCACCGCCTCCGCCGCGTACCAGGGAGACGGCCTCTTCAGCTTCGGCAGCCACTTCGGCGGCTGGGTTCCCGACTACGCCGCCGTGGAGACGGACGAGGTCCGGCTCTGGGGCACCGCCCGCACCGCCGCCGAGGTCCGGGAGCTGAAGAACCGGCGGCTGACCGGCAAGGAGTCCGGTCTGATGGGCTACTGGCCCTGCGCCGAACCACTCGCCCAGGTGGGCGGCAAGCCCGGCGTCCTGGACCGCTCCGGCCAGAACCGGCACGTCTACCTTCGCGGCGGCGTCACCACCACGACCGCGCCCGCCGCGCTCGCGACGGCCGCTGACACCACGTACCGCATCGTCGCCGGGGCCGGTGACCGGATGGTGGCCACCCGTGATGCCTTCCCCCCGCACGAGTGGACCCACCTCGCCGTCGCCTACCAGCAGTCCTGGGCCGTCGAGCTCTCCGACGGCGCGTACCTGGAGACGCCCGACAACGACGCGCTCGACATCGCCGACGACCTCACCCTGGAGGTCTTCTGCCGCGTCGACACCCTCGGCGCCACGCAGGGCCTGCTCTCCAAGGGCCGCACCGCCGACGGGGCCGGCGGCAGCGTCCCGTACCGGCTGCTCGTCCTGCCCGACGGAAAGCTGGAGTTCGGCTTCGAGGAGCCCGGCGGCAACCTGGTGCGCTTCACCTCCACCGAGGCCGTCGGTGCCGGAACGTTCCACCGCCTCGCCGTCGTCCGCAAGAGCGGCCGGTCGATGCAGGAGCGCAAGGGCAACAAGGAGATCACCGCCGCAGGCGCCGACGGCAAGCCCGTCAAGCAGACCGTCGAGCTCGTCGAGTCCGTCGACGTCCAGGAGTGGCAGGACATCCGCTTCTTCATCGACGGCCGGGAGGCAGGCTCCGCCCGCTACGAGGGACCCGGCGCCAAGGGCAACGCCGGCACGCTCGACATCGGCCGGGCCCGCGCGGGCCTGGACATCCACTCCTTCACCGGTGTCGTCGCCGAGGTCCGGCTGTGGGGCCTCGCGCGCGACGCCGCCCAGCTCGGTACGCCCGTGTCCGCCCGCGACCGCGGCCTGACCGCGCAGTGGCGCTTCGAGGAGAACGCCGGCAACACCGCGGCCGACACGACCGGCTCGCATCCCGCCCGGCTGCGCGGCGCCCGCTGGACCCGCAACCCCGACCCGCGCGGCAGCGCCTTCCGGATCTACCGCAACGGCGTCTCCGTGGCCTGCGACCCCCTCGACGGCAAGGACTTCGCCGACTACGGCGACGCCCAGCTCTCCCTCGGCGCGCGGCTCAAGGACGGCCAGGTCACCCAGCCCTTCCACGGCATCCTGGAGGAGGTCCGCGTCTGGCGCACCGCCCGCACCCAGGAGCAGGTCCTCGACAACCTCTTCACCCGCCTCAAGGGCGAGAAGGAGGACCTGATCGCCTACTGGTCCTTCGACCGCGCCTCCACCGACGAGTCGTCGGGCGTCGTCCGCGACGAGGGTCTGCGCGGCAACGACCTCGCGCTGGCAGCCGCCCCCCGCCGCCCCGCCACCGTGCTGTCCACCGCGCCCGTCTCCAGCGACACCGCGCAGGTCCGCTCGGCCCTGGCCGCGATGCGCACGCCCTTCCACGAGACGGTCTCCGGTGCGCCCGCCGTCGCCGAGTACGCGGACATGCAGTACACCGCCAAGGGCGAGGCGTTCGGCGTCCTGAAGCGCGCGTACGGCTATCTGCGCGACGGCCGCTGGCACCTGGTCACCGGCTACAAGGTCGGCGACCTGGTGAGCGAGTGGGTCAGCCAGGTGCAGTTCGACCCGCAGCTGGTCGGCTACGTCGAGGGCGCGCCGCCCGTGCCGTCGGAGAACCTCACGCCCAACACGATCGACCCCGGCAGCGCGACCTACGACAGCGTCGCGTCGGTGGAGCTCACGCAGGCCGAGGAGGTCGTCCACTCCCTGTCGTCGGCCAAGGAGCGCAGCGTCGACGCGGCGTTCGATTTCGCCCTCTCCAACGAGGTCGACGTCGACATGTGGATGATCGCCGCGCCGCTGGGCTTCGGCGTCGCCAAGTCGATGGCGAAGGCCAGGGTGTCGGTGGGTGTGCGCGGCAGCCTGGAGTTCTCCAACAGCTGGGCCGACGAGACCGCCGTCTCGCAGGGCGAGAACACCGCCCGGGCCATGAAGGTCGACCTCTCGGGCAGCTGGGAGGACCCGCTCAAGCCGCTCAACCCCTCTCTCGGCCGCCGCTACGTCCCCGTCAACACGGGTTTCGCGGTCGTCCAGTCCCAGACCGCCGACGTCTTCGCGCTACGCCTGGCGCACAGCGGCACCCTGGTCGCCTACCGCATCCAGCCCAACCCGGACGTCCCCAAGGACTGGAGCGTCATCCCGTTCCCGCTCAACCCCCGCTACACCAAGCAGGGCACGCTGGACGGCACGGTCGGCTACGACGAGCGCGGCAGGGTCCTCGACCCCGACTACGCGGGCGCCCGCGAGCAGGGCGAGTACAGCTACTACAAGCCGCGCGAGGCGTACGCGATCAAGCGGCGCATCCAGCGCGACCAGCAGCGGCTGCGCAGCTACTACGAGACGGTCTCGACCGAGACCGGCACGCCCGACCCGACGGCCGAGCGGGCCGGCCGCGTCCTCGGCGGCGCGATCGGCGGGGACACCTCGCCCGGCAAGGGACGGGAGACCGCCGGCAACTCCACCGGCGACGGCTTCTCCCGCCGCGACCTGGTCAACACCTATGTGTGGACGGCGGACGGCGGGTTCTTCGCCGAGACGACGGAGACGACCGACGTCGTCAGCGAGACGACCTCCGGTTCGTACTCCATGTCCGGCTCGGTGGGTGCCTCCGTCGGCAGCTCGTTCGACGTCATGGGCGTGGGTATCAACGCCCAGCTCGACGCCTCGGTCGGCGGCGGCATGACCACGACGCGGGCGCGCGGCAAGGAGGCCACGCGCTCGTTCGGGCTGAACGTCGTCTGCTCGCCGTCCGGCAACGTCCAGCAGTACGACGCCAACCGCAAGCCGGTCTTCGACGCCGACGGCAAGCCCGTCAACGCGCCGGGCAAGGTGGACGCGTACCGGTTCCTCAGCTTCTACCTCGGCGAGGACACCGAGCACTTCGACACCTTCTTCCACAAGGTCGTCGACCCGAAGTGGCTGGAGAACGGCACCGACCCCAACGCGGCCGCCCTGCGCCAGGCCCGTCAGTCGGACCGCAGGCCGCCGTGCTGGCGCGTGATGCACCGCGTCACCTTCGTCAGCCGGCTCCTGCCGCCGGTGCCCGCGGCCGAGGCCCCGCCGCTGGAGCGGGCGATGCGACAACTGGACGTGGAAAGCAACTACGAGCTGGTCCGCCGCCTCGACCCGTACGTCAAGGCCGCGGCCACGAGCCGCGCCGAACTCGCCGGCGCCGTCCGCTCCGCCCTGGCCACCCACCTGCCGGAGCTGGTGGCACACGGCGAGGAGGTGACGGAGTTCCTCGCGCAGTACTACGGCGTGGAGGGCTGACGCACACCGATCCGCAGTGCGGTGCCCGGGCGGGCTTCGGCCCGGGCACCGCGCCGGGCCGGGTCCTCCGGGGGCCGGCTGCGGGTGGGTCCGGCCGCCGAGAGGATCACGTCCCGCAGCCCCTCGACGTACCGCCGCATGTTCTTGTACGCCACATCCGTGTCCGGGTAGCGGCAGGTGAACCACATGCCTTCGTGGAGCCTGTTGAACCACACGTACACCTTGTCGCCGTGCGTCACCCTGCCCAGCCCGTACACCTTCAGGTCGGCCCAGCGCGTCGAGCCGGGCACCTCGCGGGTGTCGAGGAAGGAGACGACCGAGTACAGGTCGGGCGACTCCGGGCGGAAGCCGGGGCCGAGGAGGCGCAGCACCCGGTCGAGGGGGACGCGCGCGAGCGGTCTGTTGGCCCGCAGCTCGGCGCGTACGGCTCTCAGGACGGTGTGGAAGTCGGGTGCCCCCGCCACGGGGACCTCGATCGGTGCGGCGCCGACGAACCAGCCCACGGAGTCCGACCACCGGCCTTTGAGCCGCGTGTGGAACGGCACGACCGTGCGGTACACGGGCGTTCGGCTGATCCGGTGCACGACGAGGCCCGTGGCGGCCAGGATGCCGAGGAGGCTGCCGCCGAAGGGCCGGCAGTGCGCCTCGAACGCGGCGGCGGCGTCCGCGTCCACGAGCATCTCGCGCATGAGCTTCTGGGTGTGCAGGCCGCCGGGTTCCAGGCCGAGGTCGACGGGGAGGTTCGGCAGTTGTCCGCCGCAGCGGGCGATGAACCCCCGCCATCGGGAGACGATCGCGTGGTCGTCGTCGATGCGGTCCGCCTCCGTGCGTTCGGCCTCGCAGAAGTCGACGTAACTGCTGGCGGGCGTCCCCTCCACGGAACGGCCCTCGACGCCCGCCGTGTACAGCTCGTGGATCTCCGCGGGAATGCGCATGATGGAGTACCCGTCGACGTTGCTGTGGTCGAAGGCCATGTACACGCTGGTGCAGTCGTCGCGGACGACCGCCGTGTAGATGAAGTTCGGCCAGCCGAGTGCGTACGCCGCGGCGTCGAAACGGTCCTGGAGGTAGCGGATCAGTTCCCCCGCCTCGGGAAAATCGCCGATCTCCTCCCGCTGCAGCTCCACGGCCCCGGCGTCGAGCGTGAACCGGCGCATGTCGTCTTCCACCCAGCGGAAGCCGCTGCGCAGCGTCTCGTGCCGCAGCGTCCAGTGGTGCAGTGCCTCGTGCAGGGCGTCGAGATCGACCCGGCCCGGGATGTCGAAGGCCGCGCCGAGCCAGGTCGGCAGGACCAGACCGTCCTCGCGCACCGATCGGACCGTGCGCACATGCGACTCCTGGATGTACGCCGGCGGCCGGGGGTCCTCCGGCAGGCCCGGCGCCAGCGCGACGGTCGCCGGACTGAGCGTCCATTCGACGAGCCGCCCGGGACGGACCTCGCAGCGCTGGATGTCGGTCATTCGCACGGGGCGCCTCCGTTCGCAGTGGCCCCTGACTCGATCAGGGCAATGCCGAACCGATGACCGTCACACGCCGTGTCGCGGAATCTTCTACGGAACGGGTGACACCCCGAACGACTGAACGGTCAGCCGGTGAAGACCCGGCGAGGGCGAGGAACGTGCCGAACGCCGAGCCGGATCCGATGCATGGCCAGATTCCGTCTACGTGACGGTTGGCCGGTTTTGAAGCCATGATGTTGCCGGGGAGTTAACACAGAGACATGATCACTGCTCGTATCCACCTGATCACTCATCCAGGAGCCGAGAAGTGATACGCAGAACCGCTCTGCGCACCCTCACCACCGTCCCCGCGACCGCGGCACTCGCCCCGCCCCTCACCCGGTGAGCCCGGTCGACCACCGCGGCCAGGTCTGCCTGACCGACGCCGAGTTCATGCTCTCTCCCCCGCGCGTCGAGGTCCGCTACGGCGACCCCGACCACCCGGACCGGGCCCGCGTCGTCGCCGAGGCGACGACCCTCATGTAGCGAGCCACCGGCCCCGACCGGCCCGGGCGAACGGCCCACGCCGGGCCCGGCCCGCCCGGTGGCCGGCACTCAGGGCGGCGACGACCGCGCCGCCACTGAGTCTCCCGCGTTCACTGCACTCCTGCCGCCGGCGCGGCACCGCAGGACAACGCGGCCAAAATCCCTGAGCGGCAGCTCGCCGCAAACCCCTGCATTGCGTCGTGCTCTCGCACGCCCTCGTTCCACGAGATTTCACCACAAGGGAGTTATCGATCTTCATGTATCAACGTCGGAGAGTTCTCGCCTTCGCCACTGTGGGTGCGGTCATGTGCACCGCTGGATTCGTGCCGTCGGTCAGTCAGGCCGCCGGCAGCGGCGACGGTGGAAAGAAGGGGTCCTACGCCGAAACGCACGGCCTGACGGCGGATGACGTCGAGAACATCAACGCACTGAACGAACGAGCTCTGACCGTGGGTCAACCCGTCAAGCCTCCGGCGGGACTGCCTCCGAGCGCCGGCCCGTCCCTCCGGGCCCCCGGCTTCGTCGACGACCGGGAAACCCCTCCCGCCGAGCCGCTCGACAGGATGCCTGACGCGTACCGGGCCTACGGAGGCAGAGCCACCACGGTCGTCAACAACTACATACGCAAGTGGCAGCAGGTCTACAGTCACCGCGACGGCAAGAAGCAGCAAATGAACGAAGAGCAGCGAGAAAAGCTCTCCTACGGTTGCGTCGGCGTCACCTGGGCCAATTCGGGCCCCTACCCGACGAACAAACTGGCGTTTGCGTCCTTCGACGAGAACAAGTACAGGAACGACCTCACGAACACCAGACCCCGACCCGGCGAAACGCGGGCGGAGTTCGAGGGTCGCATCGCCAAGGACAGCTTCGACGAGGGGAAGGGCTTCAAGCGGGCGCGCGATGTGGCGGCCATCATGAACAGGGCCCTTGAAAATGCCCACGACGAGGGGGCTTACCTCGGCAACCTCAAGAAGGAGCTCGCGAACAACAATGACGCTCTGCTCCAGGAGGACGGTCGCTCGAACTTCTACTCGGCGCTGAGGAACACGCCGTCCTTCAAGGAGAGGGACGGAGGCAACTACGACCCGTCCAAGATGAAGGCGGTGATCTACTCGAAGCACTTCTGGAGCGGACAGGACCAGCGGGGCTCCTCCGACAAGAGGAAGTACGGCGACCCGGACGCCTTCCGCCCCGCCCAGGGCACGGGCCTGGTCGACATGTCGAAGGACAGAAACGTTCCGCGCAGTCCCGCCAAACCCGGCGAAGGCTGGGTCAACTTCGACTACGGATGGTTTGGGGCCCAAACAGAAGCGGATGCCGACAAGACCATATGGACCCACGGCGACCACTATCACGCGCCCAACAGCGCCCTGGGCCCCATGCACGTACACGAGAGCAAGTTCCAGAACTGGTCTGCCGGGTACGCGGACTTCGACCGCGGAGCCTACGTGATCACGTTCATACCCAAGAGCTGGAACACCGCCCCCGCCAAGGTGACGCAAGGCTGGCAGTGACCGGCCGGTAGCAGGCTCGCCGCAACGCTGAGCCGGAGGCTCACTCGGCGGTCGGCAAGGGCTGCTCGGTCCAGATGGTCTTGCCGGTGGGGGTGTAGCGGGTGCCCCACCGCTGGGTGAGCTGGGCGACGATGAACAGGCCCCGGCCCCCCTCGTCGTCGGCGGCGGCGTGGCGCAGGTGGGGCGAGGTGTGGCCGGTGTCGGCGACCTCGCAGACGAGGCTGCGGTCACGGATCAGCCGGACGTGGACCGGCCCGCCGGAGGCGTAGCGGACGGCGTTGGTGACCAGCTCGCTGACGATCAGCTCGGTCGTGAACGACAGGTCCCCGAGACCCCACTCGTCCAGCTGCCCGCTGGTGACGGACCGGGCCCGCGCTACGCCGGCGGGGTCGGCGTCCAGCTCCCAGACCGCCACCTGGTGCTCGCCGAGCATCCGGGTACGGACCAGGAGCAGGGCCGCGTCGTCGTCCACCGGGCCGGGCAGCAGCTCGGCCACGGTACGGTCGCAGAGCTCCTCCAAGGGGCGCCGGCACTCGGTGAGGACGCCGGCGAGCAGGCCGGTCCCCGTCTCGGTGTCGTGGTCCGGGGTCTGGACGAGACCGTCGGTGAACAGGGCGAGCAGGCTGCCGGGCGGGAGCTGGAGTTCCACGCTCTGGAAGGGCGCGCCGCCCAGGCCCAGGGGCGGGCCCTCCGGGAGGTCCGGACGGCTGACGGCGCCGCGGGCGGGGTCGACGACGACGGGCGGCGAGTGGCCCGCGCGCGCCATGCTGCACCGCCCGGACGCCGGGTCGTAGACGGCGTACAGGCAGGTGACCCCGAGGGCCTCGTCGCCGCCGGCTCCCGGCCCGCCCCCGCCGTGGCCGTTCGCCCGTTCCTCGGCGGCCTGCTCCTCGACGGTCCGTCCGACCACGTCGTCCAGGCGCGCGAGCAGCTCGTCCGGGGCGAGGTCGAGCCGGGCCAGGACCCGTACGCTCGTACGCAGCCGGCCCATGGTGGCGGCGGCGCGCAGCCCGTGGCCGCGCACGTCCCCGACCACCAGGCCGACCCGGGAGCTCGACAGCGGGATGACGTCGAACCAGTCGCCGCCCACCCCGGAGCGGCTGTCGGCGGGCATGTAGCGGCTGGCCGCCTCGACCCCGGTCAGCGACGGCAGGTGGTGGGGCAGCAGACCGCGTTGCAGTTTGAGGGCGGCGGTGTGTTCCCGCGTGATGACCAGCATCAGGACGACACCGACCAGCAGGGCGCCCAGGCCCACGACGCTCACCCCGCCGGTGCGCCCGAGGAGCGGCAGATCGAAGGAGGTCGAGCCGTAGTCCGGGGCGGCGTAGACGACGAAGGCGGCGTAGCAGAACAGGCTGAGCATCAGGAGCCCGCCCAGCCCCGGAAGCACCCCCTTGAACAGCAGGTCCCGGGGGCTGCGCGTGAGCCGCCCGCGGTAGCACCAGACGCAGGCGAAGCCGGTGAGGCCGTAGTAGAAGGCGATCGCGAGGCCGACCGCGCTGATGGAGTCGGCCAGCACATCGTGGCTGATCACGGTCAGCAGGACGAGGAAGCCGATGGAGACCAGGCCCATGCCGACCGTCGACCAGGTCGGGGTGAGGAACCGGCGGTGCACCCGGGCGAAGCGCGACGGGACGGCCTTGTGGGCGGCCATGGAGAAGACGGTGCGGGCCAGCGGCAGGATGGTGGTCTGGGTGGACGCGACCGCAGAGGTCAGCACCGTGAAGATGAGCAACTTGGTGAGGAACCAGCCGGGGCCGGTGGTGCCGAAGACGGCGCCGCCCAGGCCGGAGAGCACGTCCCCGGAGTTGGCCGCGTTGCCCAGACCGGTGCCCTCGGTGCCGATCCCGGCGAACGCCTGCGCCGACGTCGCCACCAGGGCGTAGATGCCCAGCAGGAGCACGGTGGAGACGACCGCCGCCCGTCCGGGGGTGTGCCTGCTGTCGGAGGTCTCCTCGTTGACCGCGACGGCGGTGTCCCAGCCCCAGTAGATGAAGACCGCGGCGAGGAGGCCCGCGGTCAGCTCCCTGGCCGACGGCACGTGGAGGGGGTTGAACCAGGAGGCGGAGACGTGGATCGCCGTCGGCGGCCCGTCGGTGTAGACCCTGACCAGGGCGGTCACCGCGAACAGGACCAGCACCGCCACCTCGGCGCACACCAGCCAGCGCTGGAGAGCCGCCGACACCTCGATGCCCACGTAGCAGACCGCGGTCGTCACGGCGATCCAGGTGACCCCCGCGACGGTGGTCCACAGCCGGTCCTCGGCGAGCGAGTCGAACCCCAGCAGCCGGAAGCCGTAGATGCCGGCGATCTCCGCGAGGTTCGCCATGGCGATGACGTCGGCGACGATGATGCCCCAGCCGCCCATCCAGCCGATGCGCGGGCCGAAGGCGCGGGAGGCCCAGGTGAAGGTGGTCCCGCAGTCGGCGTCGCCCGCATTGAGCTCCCGGTAGGCGTACGCGATCAGCAGCATCGGGACGAAGGCCAGCATCGTCACGACCGGGGCCTGGAGGCCGACCCCCGCAACGATCAGGCCGAGCGTCGCCGCCAGGCTGTACGCCGGAGCGGTGGAGGACAGGCCCATGGCGACCGAGGAGACCAGTCCCAGGGCATCGGCCTTGAGCCCCTTCTCGCCCGCGCCGGGGCCGGACGAGAGCGGCGCGGCGGGCTCGACCGGACCACCGAAGGACTTCACCCCTGCACTCATCTCCGCATCTCGCCTGGAGAGCTCGCGCCCCGGCAGAGCTCGTGATCACCATTTTCACCGCGGTCGATCAGGTCCGCCAGGCGATGACGCGCCGGGCGGGTGCGGTTGCCACGTGGGGGGCTTCGCAGCGGTGTGCCGGAGTGGAGGTACGACGCGACAGCGTGGGTGGGGACGTACACGGACCTAGCGAGGAGCACACGGGCCTGTTCGGGCAGGCTCCGGCGGTCCTCGTTGGTCCGGCAGAGTGTCCTCGACCGGCTCGACGAGGTGTACCGCACCGGGGCCGTGCGCCGGAACCGGGGCGGGCACCTCGCGCTCGGTGGGCGAAGAGACCACCGGGAGGAATTCTTCGACATCACCTACGGGCCCCGGCGGGATGCGGTCGGCCGGGTGAACGGGGTGACAGTGATCGCGGTGGAGACCACCGCGTACCACCACACGCAGCTGCTGGCTGCCGAGCAGCGCGTCCTGCTGGAGCAGATCGCGCGTGACGTCCCGCTGAGCGAGATCCTGACCGGCATGGCGAGGGCGATCGAGGAGCTCTCTCCGGACATGACCGTCTCGGTGCTGCTCCTCGATCCCGACGGCCGCCACCCGTGCCACGGCACCGCCCCACGCTGCCCGGCTTCTACAACGACGCGATCGACGGGATCGCCATCGGCGACGGAGTCGGCTCGTGCGGCACGGCTGCCCAGCGGCAGGAACCGCTGATCGTCAGCGACATCGCCGCCCTGGCGATCGAGCGCCACCGCGCGGTGGAGGCGGGCCACGCCGCCCAGGAGCGGGAGAAAGCGGCTCGTGAGAACCTGGCCTTCGCACCCGGCCGTCCTGATGCTGCTGAAACGGTTCGGGTCCCCGGCCCAGATCCGCAAGGCCGGACACCGACGGCTGATCACGCTGACACGGCAGCTCAAACGGGCCTTCTTCCTGTCGGCGTTCGCAGCCCTGGCCGACCCGGCCTCCAGGGCCCACTACGACAAGAGATCAGCCAAGGCAAACACCACGCCCAAGCCCTGCTCTGCCTCGCGAGACGACGGGCCGACGTGCTCTTCACGATGCTCCGCGGCGGCACCTTCTACGAACCGAGACCCGCTACGTGTCAGCCTGACCGCCAAGGGCCTGCCTCGCCCGAGCCCACACCTGCTCGAACTCCTCGACGGAGAGCTCATCGGCATCCAGTTCGTCCTCCCAGCCGTCGAAGACTCTGCCGTCCGCCAGAACTCCGTACTGCTGCTCATACCGGCTCATCGCCGCCCGATCGCAGTGATCACGCAGATACAGGACCTCCTTCAGAGACGCGGCCGTCACCGGCCGCGAATCCACCCCCCGAATCTCAACCTGACGGACCGCCCAGCCCTCACCATCCGCCTCGAAGTACTGCCACAGATCTTCATCCTCGTCATAGGCACGGAACCAGATCGTCATGGCACCATCCTCGCCCCACCGCCTTGACCAAACCCATGGGGGCACCCCCCGCCTGCGTCTCACCGCATCAGCCCGGGGCCGTCAGGCGTTGTCGGTGGGGGCGGGCTCGGGCGAAACCGCAGAGGGTGAATGGCTCGGCTATCTCGGTTGAGATCGGCCCAGCTATCAGAGACATTACGTCGTTGGGTTCGGAGGCATGACGAAGACCTGAGCCGACTTCTGCTCGGGCCCCGCCTGCCCCTTCGCCCGGTTCACCGCACAATGACTGAACAGGAGCCATCCGTGGCCAATACTCAGCAGACCGCCCCCGACGCTCGTGTCGAGGATCGAAGCAGGCAGGACCGTCCGGATCACCCCGCGGCCTTCGACGACGCGGCGATACGCCAGGCCCGCAACTCCGCCGCGTTCTGGGCAGCAACCGGAAACTCCCGCGGTCACGAGGTGATCCGCCGACGCAGCTTCCTCGCCGTGCTCGGTGACAAGCGCGCCGGGACACGCATCTTGCTGCAGGAACCCGACTGCGACGCGCACGAGTTCGCCGAGCTGACCGAGCTGGCCGGCCGATCGAACGGACCGGTGGACGTTGAGGATCCGTTCAGTTCCACCGACCTGAGTCACCTGGGCATGCGCAACTGGCAGATGCCGATCATGGTGCGCCCGCCCGGCCCTGTCGCCGCCCCCGCGATGGAGGTGATCCGAGTCCAGCGGACGCCCGAGCTGCAGACTGCCGAGCAGATCGTGATCGAGGGCTTCGAGCTGACCAGGTTCACCCCCTACCGTCCCGGCGAGATGTTCCCCACGACACTGACCGAGCAGGCAGGCGTGGACGTCTTTCTCGCCGTCCTCGACGGCGAGGCGGTCGGAGCCGGTGTCACCGTCGTCCACGACGGGTCCGGCAGCCACTACTGGGTCGGCACGCCGTCGGCGCACCGCTCCCGCGGCGCCGGACGGGCCGTCATGCTCGGCTCGCTCGCTCCCATGGCGAATCTTCCGGTGACACTCACCGCCTCACGGCTCGGACGGCCGCTGTACGAGTCGCTGGGCTTCACCGCCGTCACCTCGTCGACCTGGTGGTCCTCACAGTGACCATCGCCGAGGGGTGACTCGGCGCCCCGGCCGGCCCGGCTGATTCCCGCCCTGGGCGACGGCAGGGACAGGCCGGGGCGGGCGGGGATCGCCCGGTGGCGGTGCCCGTCACGCCTGGTGTGCATGTAACAGGAGGTATGAGGAGCGTTTGGGCGGAACGGTTGGCTGGGCCGGGTGCATCCTCGTGGTCAGAAACACTCGCTCGTACCGACTCGCACTGAGCGTCCGACGCCCCCAACCGATATGAGGAAGAAACAATGCGCGTTCGAAAGTTAACCTTCGTCGCTCTGGCCATCGCCGCGGGTCTCACGCTCACGGCATGCCAGAGCGACGATGACGGCAAGGGCCGAAGCGCTCCGTCGTCCCCGCCCTCTGCGTCTTCCTCGGGCGGTGGCCCGGGCTCCGACGGCTCGGGCGCGGGCGGTTCGGACCAGGGCGGCGGAAAGGACTCCGCCGGGCAGACCCCCGCCGGAAAGGGCTCGGCCGGGAAGAGCTCCGGCGGGCAGGGCGCGACCACCGGGACCGGCTCCAAGGAGAGCGGCAAGGCCGCCAAGTGCCGCACCGACGATCTGGAGATCACGGCGAAGGACGGCACCATCGACGGTGACCCCGATGGCACCGTCGTGGTGGAGCTGAAGAACCGCGGTGACCGCAGCTGTGCGATGTCCGGGTACGCGGGCGTCGACCTGAAGACCAACGCGGGATCGCTGTCCGCGAAGCGCACTGGTGAGCAGGCCCCCTCGGCCATCCTCAAGGCCGGGCAGTCGACGTTCTTCGGCATCAACTATCCGTACAACACGTCGGGCGGCTCCGGCGTCCGCGTCACGGGACTTCTGGTGACCCCGCCGAACGACACGAAGACGGTCTCCCTTCCGTGGCCGGGCGCCGCCACGTTGCCCGTCACGGACGGCTCCGGCTCCCCGGTGAAGGTCGGCCCGATCGGCAGCGCAGGTCAGGGCGGCTGATCCGCACACCTGAAGGACGGCGTCACGTGAGCGTAGGCATCATGGGAAGGGTGGCCGGAGCAACTACGACGCTCAGTCACAACCGTGTTCATGGGCCGCCGCACAGCGCTCTGGTGGCGCCCCGCCCTGGTTCGGTTCGCATTCCGGGACAAGGCCAGGTGGGCCTGTCCAGGCGTTCAGTTCCTGGTCGGTGCCGGGTTCTTCGTCGGCCCGGCCAGGTGCTCGGGTTCGAGTACGAAGACGGGGATCACGCGGTCGGTCTTCTCCTGGTATTCGGCGTAGGGCGGATACGCGGCGACCGCGCGCTGCCACCACTGTGCCTTCTCGTCCCCCGTGAGCTCACGGGCGATCATGCTCTCGTGTGTGGGGCCGTCCTGGAGATCCACCTGTGGGTCGGCCTTGAGGTTGAAGTACCAGACAGGGTGGCGCGGGAAGCCGCCCTTCGAGGCCACCGCCGCGTACCGCCCCTCGTGCTCCACGCGCATCAGCGGAATCTTGCGGATCCTGCCGCTCTTCGCGCCGCGCATCGTGACAATGACGACCGGCAGGCCCGTGTCCCAGAGCGTTGTGCCCTGTGTGCCACCCGAACTCTCGTACAGCTCGACCTGTTCGCGCACCCACTGCGCCGGACTCGGCTCGTACTCGCCCTCAAGAGGCATCGCCTTCACCCCATTGTCACGTACGGATTCTGCCGGGACAGTCCAGCACAAGCCTCGCACGAAATGGAGCCGACAGGCACAGTCGCGGGGCAGTTGGCCACCGAGCGACCGGTGGGGCCCGAACACCCCGACACCCTCACCGCCCGCAACAACTCGGCTCGGGCGTGTCATCCTCCGCGAACGCGTCGGGGCCCTGCTCCGGCTCGCAGGTCCCGCGCACCCCGGAGGTCACGGGCTTGATCGAGCGCCAGACCGACCAAGCCCACACGCACACCAGACGGCCGCGCATGACCAGCGCCGGCACCGAGCCGGCTCCCAGACCGCTACGCCTCGGGCTGCGAACCCGTGAAGGGCGCCACCGGACCTGCGATCTCCGCCAGCAGCGTGGCCAGCTCCTCCGGTGCTGCGAGGAACGGTGAGTGTCCGCCGGGCAGATGACGAACCGTCCCTGCTCGTTCGGCCATCCTCTCCTGGTGCGAAGGCGACAGACTCCGGTCGTCGTCGCAGACGATGTAGGTGGAGGGCAGGGTGTGCCAGCCGGCCCGGGTCACGGGTTCGGTGAAAGACCGCGCGCTCTGGGGCACCAACCTGGCCAGCGCCTCGTCCCGCACGGTCTTCGGCACGTCCCTGTAGAACGTGTCCGAGCCGTTCTCAGGGACCGGGTAGGTGCCTTCGACCGAATCCGGATCGGCGTGCGGGATCCCGAGGAAGGAAAAGGCGCTCTCGCCGATATCGAGCTGGAAAGCCGTCAAGTAGACGATGTGCGTGACGTTCGCGGCACCGGCGGTGGCCTCCGTGACGGGGATGCCACCGTAGGAATGTGCCACCACGACCACCGGGCCGTCGACGCCGTCGATCGCTTCGCGGACCACCCGCGCGTCGTCGGCTACTCCCGGCAGCCGCCCGCTCGACTCCTCGGAGACAGCGCTGGGCAGATCGACGGTGCGTACGTGCCGGCCGCGGGCTGCGAGAGCGGCCCGCACCTTCTCCCAGCACCACGAACCGTGCCAGGCTCCGTGAACCAAGAGCAGTTCAGGACGGCCGGATGCGGCCGGCTCGGAGGACGCCGAAGACACCGAAGACACCGAAGAAGCGGAAGGGGTGGAAAAGGCGGAGGATATCGACATGTCGTCAACCGTTCCATGCCCGGCGGCCGTTGGCCAGCGGATATTCCCGTCGCCGACGACCGGTGCCGGTCGGGAGGCGCGACTGCATCCGGTCTCCGCCTGATCCCATGCACCGAAAGACCGCCCGCAGCCGTCCGGCCGGGCTCCCCGGCCGGTAGCGGAACGACCGGCCGGGGCCCTCGCCCGCCAGGTCGGGGCGGGGACGACGTACGTGACCTGCCCGGCGGTCAGTCCCTCGTCGCCGGGGCCGTGCGTGCGAAGTGGCGGGCGGTGGGCACCAGGGCCGCCGCGGCCGGTACGAGGAAGCAGGCGGCGGCGCACACGGCGAGGACGGGCGCGACTCCGAACGCGTCGATGGCCGGGGCGATCAGGGCCAGGCCGACGGGCGCCAGGCCGTAGGACACCAGGAAGTCCAGCGAGGAGACGCGGGCCAGCTTCTCCGGGGCGACCTCGCGCTGGGTGGCCGTGAACCAGGGCACGTTGAACAGCTCGATGCCGATCCCGGCGACGGCGTACGCGGCGACGACCACGACCGGGTGCACGGGCAGCATCAGGCTCAGCGGTGCGACACCGTACGCGGCCAGCCCGGCGAAGGCGGCCCAGCCCTGGGAACGCGGCCGCCAGCGGGCGATGACCAGGGCCCCGCCGAGCGCACCCACCGTGTACGCGGTCATGGCCGCGGCCAGCACCCACTCGGTGTCGTAGCGGTCCCGGCTGATCAGGGGCAGGGCGACGCTGGTGGCGGAGTAGCCGAGGGCGATGACGGCGACGAGAGCGGCCAGTCCGGCGAGGAACCAGGGGTGGCGGCGCGCCTCGCGTATCCCCTCCAGGAACTCGGCGCGGAAGCCGGCGCGCGGGGCGGGCTCGGCGGTGAGGGTCGCTGCAGCGGCCCCCTTGCCCGGGACGAGCGCGGCGACCAGCCACAGCAGGCCGATGCCGAGCAGGAGCGCCGGGACGTCGAGGAAGGCCGCGAGCAGCGCGGTCAGGGCGGGTCCGGTGAGCGTGGCGCTCCGTACCGCCATGGTCATGGCGGCGTTGGCCTGCTGACGGCGCTCGGGGACGACGGTCTCGGCGGTGAGCGCCTGGAACGCCGGGCGGCAGGCGCCCTGTCCGGCGCCCGCCATGGCGGCGGCGGCCGTCATCAGCAGGAGCGAGCGGCCGAGGCCGGCGGCGAGGAGGGGGGCGGCGACCGCGGCCGCGAGGGCCGACCAGAGGACGACCGCGCGGCGGGAGTGCCGGTCGGCCAGCACGCCGCCGACGGTGACGGCGACGAGGAAGCCGGCGGTGCGTGCGGCGAGGACCAGGCCGAGGCCGGCGGCGCCGAGGTCACGGTGGAGGACAGCGAGTCCGAGGACGAAGGGCAGGGCCCAGGTCGCGAGGCCGGAGGCGGTGGTGCCCGCCCACAGGCGCAGGAACGCGGTGTCGCGGAGAACCGAACGCGGGGGCGGTGCATCGGACTTGGTGGCTGTCGGTGCGGGTGCGGTCGGCACGGTGTGGTCGCTCCTCGGGTGTGGGGGTGACGGCTCGGCGAACCGCACCCGGATTCGTTAATGAAAATGAATACCATTACAGTACCCTTCGAACGCGGCACTTCTGCCCGGTGCACGACAACACCCACGCCTTCCTCTCCCGGATCCCCCTCCCCTCCCAGACCGGAGAACCCATGCGCCACCCCACCCGCCTCGGCATCGCCCTGGCTCTCGCTCTTGCCACCGCGGGCTGCTCCACGGCAGCCGGCGACGGCTCCATAACGAACGCCGAGCCCGGGACCCGGGCCTCCGCCCAGGCGGCCTCCGTCACCAGCTGCGGCCACCAGGTGTCCGTCGCCGGGCCCCCGAAGCGGGCCGTCGCCCTGGACCAGACCTCGACCGAGACCCTGCTCGAACTCGGGCTCCAGGACCGGATGGCGGGAACGGCCAACCTCAAGACGAAGATCCCCCCGCAGTACGGGGCCGCGTACGCCAAGGTCCCGGTCATCGCCCCGAAGATCGCCACGGGCGAGCAGCTGCGCGCCGCCACGCCCGACTTCGTCGTCGCCGGCTCCACGGACCTCTACACCAAGGACCGCGCCGGCACCCGCGAGGAGCTGGCCTCCCTCAAGGTCCCCACCTTCGTCAGCGCCGTCGACTGCCCGCAGCAGAACCCGGCCGGCAAGACACCCTTCGAGCTCCTCTTCTCCGACTACGAGAACCTGGGCAAGGTCTTCGGCACCGAGGAGCGGGCCCGCAAACTCGCCGCCGACCAGCGCGCGGCGGTCGCCAGGGCCGGGGAGAACGCCTCCAGGGTTCCCCGGGGCGACGACCGGCCCACCGTGGTCTACCTCTACTCCGTCTTCAACGGCATGCCGTACGTGGCGGGCAGGAGCGGCCTGCCCAGCGAGATGAGCCGGATCGTCGGCGCGAAGAACGCCTTCGACGACGTGAACGAGGACTGGCCGGAGGTCTCCTGGGAGGAAGTCGCCGAACGCGACCCCGACTTCATCGTGATCGGCGACCTGTCCGAGCGCGGACGGCCGGGCGACAGCGCCGCCGAGAAGCGCGCCGCGATGACCGGGCACCCGGTGGTCTCCAAGCTCGCAGCGGTCCGTGACAACAAGATCCTGGAGGTGCCGGGCATCGAGCTGGACCCGTCCGTGCGCTCGGTGCACGCCCTGGGACTGCTGGCCAAGGGGATGAAGGACCTCGGGTATGTCCGCTGACCCGGTGGCCCGGAGGGGGGCGACGGCCCGGCGCGGATCGGTGGACCTCCTGCTTCCGGCAGCCCGCGGGCTGGTGGCGGCGGAAGGGCCCGTCACTACCCCGCGGTCCGGCCGGCCCACCGCGACCCGGGCGGTCCTCTTCCTCCTCGCCGCGCTCGCCCTGGCCGGCTCGGTCACGGCGGCCGTGCGCATCGGCACCGCCGACGTGGGCTGGACCGACCTCGCCCGCGTCCTCGGCACCCGTCTCGGCCTGGACGTGGAGCCGTTGCCCCCGCTGGTGGACTCCCTCATCTGGGACCTGCGGCTGCCGCGCGTGCTGATGGCCGCCCTCGTCGGCGCCTCGCTCGCCGTGTGCGGCACGGTGCTCCAGGCGGTCACCCGCAACGCGCTCGCCGACCCCTACCTGCTCGGCGTCTCCTCGGGCGCGTCGACGGGAGCCGTCACCGTCGTCGTCCTCGGAGTGGGCGCGAGCGCCCTGGGAGTCACCGGCGGCGCGCTCGCCGGGGCGCTGCTCTCCTTCGGGCTGCTGCTGTTGCTGCTGCGGCGCACGGGGCTGGACTCGGTCCGCATCGTCCTCACCGGCGTGGTCGTCGGCCAGCTCTTCACCGCGCTGACCTCGCTCGTCCTGATGGCCTCGGCGGACGCGGACACCACGCGGGCCGTCACCCACTGGCTGCTGGGGTCGATGGCGCCGGCGCGCTGGAACACCGTCGTGGTCTGCGCGGTCGTCACCCCGCTGGGGCTGGCGGCGGCGTGGCTGTGCTCGAACGCCCTCGACGGGCTCGCGTTCGGCACCGACACCGCCGCGTCCCTCGGGATCGGCGTACGGCGCACGCGGATGCTGCTGCTCGTGGTCACGGCCACGCTGACCGCGGTGGCGGTGGCCACCGTCGGCGCCATCGGTTTCGTCGGGCTGATCGTCCCCCACGGCGTGCGGTTCCTCGTCGGGCCGCTGCACCGGGTGCTGCTGCCGTACGCGGCGCTCGCGGGCGCGGTCTTCCTGGTGTGGACGGACGCGCTGGCGCGGATCGCCTTCGCACCCCGCGAGGTCCCCGTGGGCGTGATCACCGCGCTGCTCGGCGTACCGCTCTTCCTCCTCGTCCTGCGCAAGAGAGGTGAACTGTGAGGATCACCGCCGAAGAGCTGAGCTGGTCGGTGGCGGGCACACCGGTCGTACGCGGCGTCAGCGCGGACATCGCCCCCGGCGAGACGGTCGGGCTGCTCGGACCCAACGGCTCGGGCAAGTCGTCGCTGCTGCGCTGCCTGGCCGGCCTGCGGGCACCCGACGCGGGCACGGTCCACTACGACGGCGAGCCCGTACGGGACTGGAGCGCGCGCCGGATCGCCCGTCATGTCGCCTTCGTCGAACAGGACTCGGGCGCGGACAGCGATCTGCGGGTCGCCGACGTCGTGGCCCTGGGGCGGACCCCGTTCCGGGACCGCTGGCGCGGACCGGACGCCACGGACCGGGCGGTGGTCGCCGCCGCACTGGAGCGCGTCGGGCTCACCGCGCTCGCCGGCCGCTCCTGGAAGGCCCTGTCGGGCGGCGAACGGCAGCGCGCCCACATCGCCCGCGCGCTGGCCCAGCAGCCGTACGGGCTCCTGCTCGACGAGCCCACCAACCACCTCGACGTCAAACACCAGCTGGAACTGATGCGGCTGCTGACCGGTACCGGGCAGACGGTCCTGGTCGCGCTGCACGACCTGTCGCTCGCCGCCCGCTACTGCGACCGGCTGCTGCTCCTGCACCACGGCCGCCTGATCGCCTCCGGCACCCCCGCCGCGGTCCTGACCGCCGAGCGGCTCGCCGAGGTCTTCGAGGTGGACGCCGAACTCACCACCGACGCCCTGGGGCACCCCGCGGTCACGTACCGCGGACCGCTCGGCACGCCTGCCGCGGCCACAACGCCCCACCCTTCTCCATGAACAGGAATCCCATGACCCGGACATCCCCCGCCCCTTCCATCCCTTCGACCGTCGACGCGCTCGTCGAGGCCGTCCTCGCGGGTGAACACGGCCCGCTCCCCTCCGATCTTGTCGCGACCAGCGTGTTCTGGATCCACCACGGCACCCGCCTGGCCGGTGGCGACACCACCTATCTCAACCAGTACGTCCTCGTCCGCCTCGGCGGCTCCTTCGGCGGCTGTGCCTTCGAGGCGGGCGAGACCGACCCGTCGATCTGCCGCGACTCCTCCGGCACCCGGCTCGACGTCCTGCTGCGCGAGGCCCCGCGTCCGCTGCGGATCGCCGCCCTCGACGCCTACCTCTCCGAGACCCGTCCCCACCGCGTGGCAGCCGAGGCGGGCGACGCCGAGCCCGTCACCCTCCCCGCCGGCACCCCGGAGGTCCGTG